>NZ_JBFRVM010000058.1:0-16628 GCF_041475145.1 Vibrio sp. 10N.222.49.A3 | reverse complement strand
TAACTGATCGGCATTACCTCAAATGAGGAGCCTTTGTTTTATCAAGAGCCTCTGTTCGTCAGCCTTAACCGCTAAACAGAGTAGGGGGATTAAGCCTCGGCAGTCACTTTAGAATTGCTCATCTTTTTAAGAGCTGCGTAACCAAAACCTGTTACTGCTGTACCTGCTGCAATCGCCACTAGGTACATAAGTACTGGAGAGATAGCGCCAGGAATTAGCAGTACGAACAAGCCGCCGTGTGGAGCCATTAGTTGTGCACCAAACATCATTGATAGAGCGCCCGTTAGTGCGCCACCTGCCATACATGCTGGGATAACACGCATTGGGTCTTTCGCTGCGAATGGGATTGCACCTTCAGAGATGAAACATAGTCCAAGAACGAATGATGCTTTACCTGCTTCGCGCTCGCCTGCTTCAAACTTGTCTTTCACTAGGAAAGTTGCAAGGCCCATACCTAGAGCCGGAACCATACCTGCTGCCATGATTGCTGCCATTGGTGCGTAAGTTTGTGAAGCCAATAGACCAACACCGAACGTGTAAGCCGCTTTGTTTACTGGACCACCAAGGTCGAAACACATCATTGCGCCTAGAATCACACCCAGAAGAATCGCATTAGACGTTCCCATGTTGTTTAGGAAGTCTGTCATTGCGCTCATCACGCCTGAAACTGGACCACCAACGATGTAAATCATGACCAAACCAGTGAACAAACTCGCGATAAACGGAATGATCAGAATCGGTTTGAGGGCTTCCATGGATTGTGGAAGTTGAACCTTGTCGGCAATGAATTTTGCTGCGTAACCCGCAATGAAACCCGCTGCGATACCACCTAGGAAACCTGCACCTGTTGAGCTAGCCAACATACCGCCGATTAGACCTGGAGCCAGACCCGGACGGTCAGCAATAGAGAATGCAATGAAACCAGCAAGAACAGGAATCATCAGTGCGAATGCAGAACCACCACCGATAGTCATCAATGCTGCTGCTAATGTGCCTTCTTCTTTGAAGGCTTCGATACCGAATACGAAAGACAGTGCGATGATCAAACCACCCGCAACAACCACAGGAAGCATGTGAGATACACCTGTCATTAGGTGCTTGTACACACCTTTCTTCTCATCAGCAGGCGCTGAATTTGAAGACGCTGTGTGCTGGTATGGCTTAGCTTCAGCGAATGCTTTTTCCATCTCTTGCTTTGTTTTCTTCAAAGCAGGACCTGTTGTGGTTTTGTACAGCGCTTTGCCGTTAAAACGATCAAGAGGAACGTCGATGTCGGCAGCGATGATAACAAGATCAGCGTTTGCGATTTCTTGGTCTGTCAGTTGGTTTTTCGCACCTACAGAGCCGCGAGTTTCCACTTTGATTTGGTGACCTAGGCGTTTGCCTTCTGCTTCCAGCGCTTCAGCAGCCATAAAGGTGTGTGCAACACCAGTCGGGCAAGCTGTTATCGCTACGATCTTTTTGCTGCCTGTACTTGCTGTTGTAGAAGAGTTTGCTGAAGTACCAGTAATTTCCACTGTAGTCTCAATTTGAGAAGCGTCTAATACCGTTGCTTCTGCTACCGCTTTCTCTAGAAATGCTTTTGCATCTGCTGTGCATTCAGAGATAGCTGCTTGGTACACTTTTTTGCCAACAAAGCGCGCTTTATCAACGTTTGTGTTGGCAGCAATAACGACAACGTCGCTGCTGTCGATCGTGTCTTGTGATACTGGAGAGTTAGGTAATACGCTAGATTGACATTCAATAGCGGCGTTCCAACCCAGTGTTTTTGAAGCTTGCTCTAACAAGCCTGCTGCGATGATGCTGTTTGCTACGCCACTAGGGCAAGCTGTGATAATGGTAATATTCATAATAAACCTTTTGTCCTATTTGCTTGTGTCTAACTGACTAGTTGGAGCACTAAGCGCCTGTAATTGGATATTTTGTCGTACTGAATCCAGCTCTTGTTGGCTGGTTACACCCACGCCTACCTGTGAAACTGCTAGAGCAGATAGGGCGGTTGCGAATTGAATAAGTTCTGGTTTTGGCATCTGTTGCATGTGACCCCAACATAGGCCAGCAACTAAGGTGTCACCTGCACCTACCGTGCTTACTACTTGCATGCGCGGTGGTTGAGCGTGTAACCACTCACCTTGGTTAAGCCACATCACACCTTCAGCACCAAGTGACACAACGATGTTATCGATGCCTTTTTCACTTAGGGCTTGGCCTGCGTGTTGGCATTGGTCGAGTGTAGTTAGTTCGGCGTTGAATAACTGAGATAGCTCTTCATCGTTTGGCTTGATCAGCCATGGTTGTGCATCGAGCCCCGCTTTAAGTGCATCACGGCTGCTGTCGAATAACACTTTCTTGCCCATATCGTGAAGTTTCTGAATCCACGATGCGCATAACATAGGTGAAACGCCTTGAGGTAAGCTGCCTGCAATCACGAAATATTCGTGGTCTTCAGCTAACCCGAATAGAGTGCGCTCAAACTGCTCGATGGCAATCGGTGTTACCGCTACGCCAGGGAAGTTGATGTCGCTAACTTGACCACTTTCTTCTACTAACTTCACGTTGATGCGAGTTGCGCCGTCGACACGAATAAAGCGGTCAGTTGCGCCCATCTGTTCGAACAGTTGGCAGAACGGTTCTTCGTTATTGCGACCAAGGAAACCTGTTACGGTGACTTTAGCGCCAAGCTCTGAAAGTACTTTTGCTACGTTTACGCCTTTACCCGCTGCATGCAGTGAGCTTTTGTTCACCAAGCTAACTGAACCTACGTTTAGCACATCGATGCTACCTGTCAGATCTAGAGCAGGGTTTAGGGTTACGGTAACGGCTTTGATTTGTTTATCAGACATATCGATTTCCTAACCTTCGCCAAGGCCAGAAGCGATAGCTTTGCCAATAGACTCAAGTGCTTGATCTGCATCTTCACCTTCAGCAACAAACTGAAGCTGATGGCCGTGTTTAACGCCAAGCGCGATTACTTTCATCAAGCTCTTCGCGTTCACTTCTTCTCCATCGCCATCTAGGTTTGATACGCGGATAGTTGATTCGAACTTCTTCGCTTCAGCGACTAGCATTGCGCCCGGACGAGCGTGTAGGCCGTGTGCATTTTTGATTTTGAATACCGCGCAGTTGTCGTCGTCTTGAGAAGCTGTAGAAGCCGCTTCACCTTTTAGAAGGCCAATCACTTGTGCTGCGTCAGCGGTTAACAGTTGTTGCTGTTTACCTTCGAAAACCATCTTGCTTAGGTTTGCCAGAATAGATTGGTGAGCGCTGTTACAAGCAGCAAATGCCACCAATGCTTTAACTGGTGTGCCTTCGTATTCGCAATCGTTCGCTGTTGAAACGAAAGATACGCCAGTGCGAGTTACGCCTTTATCGCTGCCCAACAACCACAAGCCTTGGCCTAGGTGAGTCGGTGTTTTTGTTACTAAGTCAGCAACGAATGCGTTGTCTGTGCAACCTGTGTTCTTAAGTAGGCCGCCCGCAACTGCCGACATTTGAATCATGTCGCTTGCAGGGAACAGCAGCTGAACTAAAGAAGCGTCTAGGTCTGCTTCTAGCTGAACTTCGCCATTAAGTAGGGCGATGATTTCGTCTTCTGATTTTGCTTGCTTTAATTTCTCTTCAACACCGTCTGCCGCTAGCACTTTGGTCAGTTGCTTAAGAATGCCTAAGTGCTCATCAGATTTAGCTGCAATACCAATCGCAACGTAAACACGGTTTCCGTCTGCCCAATCAATACCTTCAGGGAAGTGGTGTACCGCAACGCCTGTCTCTTTCACTAGGCCACGAGTGTCAGTCGTTCCATGAGGAATCGCGATACCGTTGCCAAGGAACGTAGAGTTCTGGTTTTCACGGTTCAGCATTCCTTCAACGTAGCCAGAGTCAACTAAGCCTTTGGCTGTTAGGTCGCCTGCAATATTTTGGATTGCTTGGAACTTATCATTGGCCGTTTGGCCTAGAGTGATGTCAGATTTTGATAATTTAAGCATGGTGCCTCTTTAGCGTATCGCTTGAGAATTTGTGTGTCGCTACGATTCCAACTAGAGCAAGAATTAGTGAACTTTACTCTTTGCTTTACTTTAGCTGAATCGGTTCAGCATTCAGTGTAAAAAAATTCAGCAAAGCCAATTTCGATTTTCAAAATAGTTTTGCTGCGTGTCGTAATTTCAGTTTCGTTAATAACGAGAAGTTGAATCACAACAAATGACGCTCAATCCATTCAAAAGGATGATTGAAGTCACTTTTCAGATTTTGCTGAATCCTTTCAGCTTTTATACTGAATCGATTCAGCATATAATTCAACTAATCCGAGGATCAGATCATTGGTTATATGATCCTACGCACAAAATACAGGTCACCCATATGACACTTGATGAAATTGCTAAATTGGCTGGAGTATCGAAAACCACGGCCAGTTATGTCATCAACGGCAAGGCGCAGAAATACAGAATCAGTGAAAAGACGCAGCAGAAAGTCATGGCGGTGGTGGAAGAGTATAACTACCGACCAGACCATGCTGCTTCGTCGCTGCGTGCTGGTAATAGCCGTTCATTTGGTTTGATTATTCCTGATCTGGAAAACAGCAGTTACGCGCGTTTGGCAAAATTGATAGAGCAGAATTCACGTAAAGTGGGCTACCAGATATTGATTGGTTGTTCTGATGATGATGCTGAAACAGAACGAAAAGTGGCTGAAGCTTTGGTAAGTCGTCGTATTGATGCCTTGCTGGTTGCGAGCTCAATGCCAGACGCCAACGAGTTCTACTTAAAGTTGCAAAACTCAGGAACGCCTGTGATCGCAATTGACCGTCCGTTAGATGATGAGCACTTTGCTTGCGTACTCAGTGAAGATTTCGAAGCCGCATTTGAACTGACGCATTCGATTCTCGATGACAATATTCATAGTGTTGGTTTGATAGGCGCACTTCCTGATCTAAATATCTCACGCGAACGTCACCTAGGTTTTGAAGCTGCGAATAAAGCACATACTCAACAAACAGGGCTCGCAGAAAACAAGCCGATGGTTGTGGGTTATGGTGAGCACTTTGATAGGGAATCTGGGCGAGAGGTTTTTGAGGGTTGGATTGCAAAAGGCACGGTTCCTGATGCGATTGTGACTATGTCTTACACCTTGTTAGAGGGTGTGTTGGATGTAATGGTTGAAAAACCAGAGCTGATTAATCAAGTAAAACTGGCAACCTTTGGTGATAACCGACTGCTCGACTTCTTGCCTTTTAAAGTCCATTCACTGCCGCAGCAGTTTGAAGTAATTGCCGACAGCGCTTTTGCTTTGGCGTTAAATGCATCCGCTAAGCGTTACCAAGCGGGTATTGAACTCGTGCCGAGAAGTTTAGTGAGACGAGGCTAATTCCAGTTAGTTTAAACAAGCTAGGTTAGACTTGGACACTTAGCTCGAACTTGGAGTTAACTCGAACCAAGCAATAAGCCCAACTCTACAATGGCAACAATGCCGAGCAACAAAGCCAACACTTTCCAAAACTGGATCGGGTTTCTGTTTATTAAAGGTTGCTTGGCTTTGCTTTTAACCAAGCTTTGGTTTGGTGTGTAAAGATCTGCTACAAAATCTCCCAACACTTGATGACGTTCGCTTGGTGATTCCGCGCAGGCTTTTTGTAACACCAAATCCACCCAACTGGGTAAGTCCGCTCGTTTCTGAGTGATGGGTTGGTATTCCCATTGATGGTGGCGCGATTGCTTAAGCGACTGTGCCGTCATTTCAGAGTAGGGCAATGCACCTGTTAGCATCTCATAGCCGATCACGGCGATAGAGAACAGATCAGAGCTTGTGGTTGCCGTGTTGTGCTTGATGCTCTCGGGCGCTATGTAATTGACCGCGCCTAATGGAGTGTCCTCTTTGTCGGTGAGCTCTCCCTCTTCAAGGCCTCTCACTAATACCGCACCAAGGTCGATGATTTTTACCTCACCATCACGTTGAAGCATAATGTTCTCGGGCTTTAAGTCTCGGTGCACCATGTCTGCACGTTGTAATACTCGGATGCCTTGAGTGATCTTTTCTAGTATGTCGCGCACTTCATTGAGTGACGGTTTTGGGTTGTCGTACATCCATTGTCTTAGTGTGATGCCTTCTACCCATTCGCAGATTTGATATAAGAATTGCGAGTTCTCTGGCGTCGGGTAAACCTTCATGACTCTCTTGTTTTTTAACAAGATCCCTGCCCATTGTTCATTGAAGAAAGCTCTGAGTTGCGATGGACTATCGTGATATTGAACAGAAGGGACTTTTAACACGAACTCGGTTTGTGTCTCTTTTTGCATCACACGATACACATGGCTTCTAGAGCCTGCATACAACACCTCAAGCACCATGAAGTTGTCGATACTTTGCCCGAGCTTTAAAGCGGGTGGGATGGCACGTTTAGCCAGCTTCTCATGGAATTCAATCAGCGAAGGTTTAGGCAGATGGATGACTTGCACAATCAAGCAGCTCACGTTGTCTGAACTATTGTGGCTTAAAGCGGTATTACAGATAGTTTGTGCAGCGTATTCGAAATCCGCTCCGGGTTTATCGATGTGTTCTTTGAAGGTATTGGGAGATACAAACTCGTGCACCCCATCAGACGTTAGGATAAAGCAGTCGTTTTTCTTGATAGGCAGGGTTTGATAGTCAACGTTGAGCTGGTTGTCCATGCCTAAGGCACGTGTTAGATAATGCTTCTGCCCCATATTTTTACGGGTGTGGTCGCGGGTCAGTTGGCGTAATTCTCCATCTCTGAGTAAGTAAATGCGACTGTCGCCAACGTGGAATATATGTGCGGTGTTCGATTTTAATATCACGCTGCTGAACGTCGAAACGAGGGCATTGTGGTTCACTTGTTGCGCGGGATGAATATTAGAAACAGACGTGTTGAAGAGCCAAGAATTGAGTGAGGTTAAGACCTTTTGTGCCGAACGTTGAATGCTCCAGCTATTTGGAGTGGCGTAATAGTCGTCGATAAACTGCATCACGCTGGTGTGACTGGCTTTCTGGCCGTGTTCACTGCAACTTGCCCCGTCTGCTATACAAGCAACACTGCCTTTTAGCTCTTGCTCAGTACGAGTTTTGGGGTGCTTTACAATGATGGCGTCTTGGTTTTCATCACGTATGCCTTTATTCGAATAGCCGCCAAACTTCAAAGTCAGTTGGTTATTGGATTCTGGCGTGACGACTTGCCCTTGGCTGAATGAAATTGTCATAACTGGTCTTCTTTTAACTGTTCTTCTTCCCGCTTCCTTGACAGAACATCCTAGGAAGAACAAAAGCTCTAGTGAACGTAGAGCCTTTGAACGAAGCACCTAGCGTTGATGTATCCGCTAAGGTGCCTCTCCCGATTCAATAATATCAATGCTTCTTAGTACAGACCCTAGCTTGAAACATTAATCAGCGTGACACTGCCGTCGTCGTTTACTTCGGCTATTTGACCGTTAGGCTCTTCCATGAACAGTAGAGTTACAAAGCCAAGTACCGCTGTTGCAGCAATCACTAAGAAGAAGGTTTGGTAGCTCACGAATGACAACACAGTTAGGTAAACTACCGCACCCACGTTACCGTAAGCCCCGGTCATACCAGCAATCTGACCTGTCATACGACGCTTGATTAGAGGAACTGTTGCGAATACTGCACCTTCACCCGCTTGCACGAAGAAAGAACACGCCATCGCCGCGACAACCGCTAGCCATACAGGCCAAGTGCTGTCTACTTGACCCATTGCGAAGTAACCCACAGCAAGACCAATCGTTAGAATAAGCAGTGTTGGTTTACGACCGAATTTGTCTGAAATCCAACCACCACCTGGGCGAGACATTAGGTTCATAAAGGCATAAGCCGATGCAACCATACCTGCAAGAACCGGCGTTAATTCAAAGGTTTCAGAGAAGAACAGTGGCAGCATAGAAACCACAGCCAGTTCAGAACCAAATGTCGCGAAGTACAATACGTTAAGTACCGCAACTTGCTTGAATTTGTACTGGTGAATCTCTGGCACTTCTTCTTTAAATACGTTCTTGTTTACTTTCCAAACTTGCGACACTTCGTACACGTAAAGCGCAGCCAAACCGGCATACACAGAGTAAACCGCCATGTCAGACAACATGTTGATGTTGCTTGGTGAAAGCTTCCAAGTCAGTAGCGCTAAAGCGGCATACATAGGGATCTTCATAATAAGTAGGAAGAAAAAGTCACCCTTTGATGTCACTTCCATTGCTGTTACTTGAGCAGGCTTGAAGTAAGTTGAACCTTTTGGTGTATCTGACACGTTTTTGTAGAAGATAAACGAGAACGCTAAGCTCATTACGCCAGTAATACCAACCGCATAACGCCAGCCGTCTTCACCACCAAACGCTAGAGCGAGAGTTGGAAGTGTGAACGCTGCTGCTGCTGAACCGAAGTTACCCCAACCGCCGTAAATACCTTCTGCAGTACCCAATTCATTGTGTGGGAACCATTCAGACACAAGACGAATACCGACAACGAAGCCTGCACCGATGAAGCCTAATAGGAAACGAGCAATCGCGGCTTGAATGAAAGAGTCTGCCATAGCAAACATAAAACAAGGGATTGAACAGACGGCGAGTAGCGAAGAGTAGACCAATCTAGGGCCGTATCGGTCGGTTAACATACCAATGGCGACACGCGCCGGAATGGTTAAGGCAACGTTGAGAATAAGGAGTGTTTTGATCTCTTCAGTGGAAAGACCAAGCGAAGTTTTTACCATTTGCAGTAGTGGGGCAAAGTTGAACCACACAACAAAGGTGATAAAAAAGGCCATCCAACTTAGGTGTAAGGTTTTCATCTTACCCGTAAATGAAAGCAGCGAAAATTTTGTGTTATCCATGGTTTAAATCCTTTAAATCTGGAAAATTACCCGGTTTTAGCTCGTGCGTTACTTCCGAAATTCGAACGCATTAATGTGGCTAAACCCTATGCCGAAATTGCTCACGCCTATAAAGCGTTTACATGATGATGTCGGCGTTTAGTTAACTGGCGATAGCAAGCGGTGCGAGAACCTGTACTTGCTCTCCTTGCTTGCGAACTTCAAATTTCACGAGCTTGAGGTCTGGTTGTTCAAGGCACGCGCCAGTTTCTAAGTGGTAATGCTGCTTGTATAAGGGCGAGGCTACGTAAGGCTCTCCGCTTAATGAACCAATTATACCACGTGACATAACATTCGCCTTGCCGATAGGGTCGTAATTAGAGAGCCCATAAAGCGTGTCACTGCGCTTGCAGTAAAAAATAGCCACTTGGTTATCGTCTACTTTGGCGCAAATCCCCCCGTTTGGGGTTAGGTCCCGGGTGTTGCATACGGTTGTCCAATTTTCCATGACTTTCTCCTAGTCAAAACATAAAACTAATAATCAATTCAATTAGGGTGATAGCCGACAGCAGTTTTCTTGGGCTGCGGCACTGTCGACTATCGATATTGGGTTGAGTTGTCACTGATTCACTCACCAGCAATTCGGCTTACGAAACTTCCGTCACTTCGATTTGGTCTGCCTTAGCTAGCTTTTCATCGCGTTGTGAATCAGAAGAAGAGCTCAAGCTCGGCTTAGGAAAACGCTGTTCTCGTTCTTTGATGAATGACAGGCTAGTGTCCATTTCTTCGCTGTTAATGTAGTGCTGGAAGCGTTTCATCTTTTCAGGGTTTTCGATGGTGGTTTTCCATTCACATTGGTATTTTTCGATGTTGAGGGCGATGTCAGCTTCAAGTTCTTCAGCAACATTGAGCTTGTCTTCAATCACGACTTGCTTGAGGTATTCAATGCCGCCTTCAAGGTTTTCCATCCATACCGATGTACGCTGTAGGCGATCCGCGGTACGTGTGTAGAACATCAGAATGCGGTCGATGTATTGCAGAAGAGTGGTTTCATCAAGGTCGGTAGCAAAAAGGTCACCGTGGCGAGGGCGCATACCACCGTTACCACAGATGTAGAGGTTCCAACCTTTGTCGGTGGCGATAATGCCAAAGTCTTTTGATTGGGCTTCTGCACATTCACGAGTACAGCCAGAAACCGCAAACTTGATCTTGTGTGGTGAACGCAAGCCTTTGTAGCGGTTTTCTAGTCGAATCGCTAAGCCAACACTGTCGTCGACGCCGTATCGACACCAAGTGCTGCCCACACACGATTTCACGGTACGTACCGATTTACCGTAGGCATGGCCAGTTTCAAAACCAGCATCGATTAGCTTTTTCCAGATGATTGGCAGTTCGTTAAGTTGAGCGCCAAACAAGTCGACACGCTGACCACCGGTGATTTTGGTGTAGAGGTCGAATTCTTTAGCGACTTCACCAAGCACGATCAGTCTATCGGGTGTGATTTCACCGCCAGCAATACGCGGAACCACAGAGTAGGTGCCGTCTTTTTGCATGTTGCCGAGGTAAATGTCGTTGGTGTCTTGCAGTTCGATGTGTTGATCTTCGAGGATGTAATCGTTCCAGTACGAAGCCAAAATTGAACCGACTGCTGGCTTACACACGGTACAACCCAATCCGTTTCCATGAGAATCTAACAGCTCATCGAAGGTCTTGATTTTGTTGACGCGGATGATGTCAGTCAGCTCTTGGCGAGAATAAGCAAAGTGCTCACAGATATCGTTAGAAACCTCGACACCTAGGTTACTCAGCTCACTATCCAGAACTTGTTTAGCAAGAGCAGAACAACCACCACAACCTGTCGATGCGTTGGTTGTCTCTTTCAATGCAGCCATCGTGGTACAGCCTGCTGAAACGGCGTCTTTAATGTCGCCTTTGGTCACATCGAAACATGAACAAATCACAGCGCTATCAGGCAGAGCTTCAGCACCCATTGCCGAACCTGAATCATCCGCGACATTAGGTAGAATCAGTACTGATGGGTTTTCAGGAAGAGGCATGTCATTTTGCTTGATTTGCAGTAGCGAACCGTAAGCTTCGGCGTCACCCACCAATACCGCACCGACAATCTTCTTACCATCAGCCGATATGATCAGGCGCTTGTAAACTTGTTCGATTTCATCGTTATAGGTATACGATTGAGCGCCTTCGGTTTGGCCGTGTACTTCGCCAATACTGGCGACATCAACACCCAGTAATTTGAGCTTGGTGCTCATGTCAGCGCCAATAAATGCAGCATCGTCAGTACCGCCGGAGACAATATGCGAAGCCGCGACTTTCGCCATGGAGTAACCGGGGGCGACTAAGCCGAAGATCTTGTTGTCCCAAAGGGCACATTCACCAATCGCATACACATTGTCTATGTTGGTTTGGCAGTGATCGTTAATCACGATGCCGCCACGTTCACCAATGGCGATATCAGAGCTGCGAGCTAGGGCATCTTGAGGGCGAATACCCGCAGAGAACACGATCATATCGGTTTCAAGGTGGGTGCCGTCTGCGAAGTTCATACGGTAGCGAGCGTTCTCACCCGCGACTATCTCAGAGGTTGCCTTCTCGGTGTGAACTTGGACGCCAAGGTCTTCAATTTTTCTGCGTAAAAGCGCACCGCCACCGTCATCTAATTGTACGGCCATCAGGCGAGGTGCGAACTCCACAACATGAGTTTCCAAGCCAAGGTTTTTGACTGCGTTTGCCGCTTCTAAGCCAAGCAGACCACCACCAATCACTACGCCAGATTTGCTGCCTTTGCTAGATAGTTCAACGGCGTCTAGATCTTCGATGGTGCGATAAACGTGGCAGTGTTCTTGGTCGTTACCGGGAATAGGGGGAACAAAAGGGAATGAACCGGTCGCCAGAATCAAAGTGTCATAGCTCTCGGTATGTCCCGATTCAGTCACAACGCACTTATTTTCGGTATCTAGTTGAGCGACTCTCGCGTTGAGAAGGTAATTGACGCCATTGCTTTGGTAATACTCTTCGCTGGTTAATGCTAAGTCATCAGCATTCCCGCGTTTGAAGTAAGCCGTCAGCTGAACTCTGTCGTAGGCTAACCTTGGCTCTTCACTGAAAGTAATAACATCAAACTCATCACTGTCTGATTGTAGGATGTTGTCGATAAATTTGTGTCCAACCATGCCGTTACCCACAACGACGATTTTCTTCTTGCTCATAATCCATTCCTTATTCTCGGCGTCACCACCACTAGCATCTAATTTCTAGTCGTTAGCAGATGAATACCGGGTTGAGATTCCACTCAATTCATAATCATCAAGAAAAACAAAAATGTTTTTTCTAAGTCTTGGTTTCTAGTGGAGCAAGGAGGATGCCAGATTACATCTCATCAAATTAAATAAAATTTAACGTTTATTTTTCAATGAATTAAAAATATGGGCTAGTACGTATTTACCCCTAAAGTGGTATGTAAATTTTTTGTTAGATTTATATAAATGGGCGTTTGTGGTGCAACTTTCCGCAAGATGGTGCAAAAATTAAGTTTCTATCTTGGTTAAGTTGAAATCTATTCAGTGTTGATATTTTGTTTTTTGTTAAGTAATTGTTTTTAATGTTAAATATTTCAATTTCGTCGGCTGGTATTAAGTGGCGTGCTATTTGCTTGGTTTGAGTTATTACAATTATGGATAATTGAGCGAGAAACGGATGACCGATTCAAACAGTGGCTGGATAAAATCAACCTGTGCTTATTGTGGTGTAGGGTGTGGAATAGAAGCGAGACCAACATCGTTAGGAAAACTAGAAGTACGTGGTGATAAAGATCATCCATCAAACTACGGGAAGCTATGTACTAAAGGGGTTGCGCTTGGTGATACTGTCACGCCTTTAGGACGCCTAACACAGCCTGCTCATATTCAGAATGAGCAAAAACAAGAGCTGGATTGGAACAGTGCCACTCAGTTGGTCGCAGACAAATTCAATCAAACGATCGAAGAATTTGGGGCCGATTCGGTTGCGTTTTATGTTTCTGGTCAGCTGCTTACCGAAGACTATTACGTTGCCAATAAATTGATGAAAGGCTTCATCGGCAGTGGCAACATCGACAGTAATTCTAGGCTGTGTATGGCTTCAACTGTGGTTGGGCATAAGCGAGCATTTGGTGCAGACACAGTACCGGTGTGCTACGAAGATCTCGAGCAAGCCGATCTAGTCGTGATTACTGGCTCAAACCTCGCTTGGTGTCACCCTGTGTTATTCCAAAGGTTAAGAGCCGCCAAACAAGCCAACCCTGCATTAAAAGTGATCGTCATTGACCCGCGCTATACAGACACTTGTGAAATTGCAGATATCCACTTGGCGTTGGAATCCGGCTCAGATGTCGCGCTGTTCAATGGTTTGCTCGCCTATTTAGATGATAACGACCAGCTCGACGCTGACTACATTGAACACCACACCCAAGGTTTTACTGAAGCCGTTCGATCCGCAACTCATTACCGTTATACCGAGTCGGGCTGGGGCGACAAAAGTGTTCCCGAACTAACAGGGCTTACTGAGCAACAACTCGAACAGTTCTACAAGTTGTTTGCTTCTAATGAGAAAGTGCTCACCATCTATTCCCAAGGCGTGAACCAATCCACACAAGGGTGTGACAAGGTGAATGCCATTATTAACTGCCATTTAGCCACCGGAAAAATTGGTAAACTGGGCATGGGGCCATTCTCTGTAACAGGCCAGCCAAACGCGATGGGCGGCCGAGAAGTGGGCGGGCTAGCCAATACCTTAGCGGCGCACTTTGAGTTTGGTGATCCGCGATCACACCAAACGGTGAGCGAGTTCTGGCAAACCGACAGCTTAGCCACACATGCGGGATTAAAAGCGATCGACTTGTTTGATGCGATGAATGAGGGAAAAATCAAAGCGGTGTGGATCATGGCAACCAACCCAGTCGTAAGCCTACCTGACAGTGAAAAGATCAAAGCCGCATTAGAGAAGTGCCCATTTGTGGTGGTGTCGGATTGTATTGCTGATACTGAAACCACTCGCTTGGCCGATGTGGTACTGCCTGCGCAAGGGTGGAGTGAGAAGTCGGGCACCGTGACTAACTCTGAGCGTCGAATCTCACGCCAACGCCGTATATTACCAAGCCCAGGGGAAGCCAAACCTGATTGGTGGATATTAAAAGAAGTCGCGCAAAAAATGGGATTCAAAGAGCAGTTTGATTACCGTCACGAAGGCGAGATCTTCAAAGAATATTGCGAGATGACGGCACTCGGTAATGAAACAGGTAAAGCGCGTGACTTGTGCTTAATCGGGCTTACTCACTTGGATGAGAAAGGCTATGGCGAACTTACTCCGCAACAATGGCCAGTGCTAGAGTACCAACCAGAGACCATTGAGCAGCGTATGTTCACCACTGGCGAGTTCTTTACCGAATCTGGCAAAGCGCAGTTTATTGCGGTTGAGCACGATAAGCCGATTGCCGATACCAGTGTCGAATTCCCACTTATCATGAACACAGGCCGAATCCGAGACCAGTGGCACACCATGAGCCGCACAGGCTTGGCCGCAGGTTTAGGTGAGCACACCCCAGAGCCGTTTGTCGCCATGCACCCAGATACGGTTGCAGAGCTTGGCTTAGATGAGTTTGGGCTAGATGCCTTCAACCACTCCACTATTAATCCAGTGGTGAAAGTGCGCAGTGCACAAGGGGAGTGCCAAGCTCGCTTAGTGGTAACAAAAGAGATGCGCCGAGAGCAAGTTTTCATGCCAATTCACTGGAACGCCCCGACCGCCAAAGACAGCAAACCGTGTGACCTGATTTTGCCTCATACCGATGCGGCATCAGGCCAACCAGAGTTCAAACATACACCCGTTGTCGTAGAGCCGTGTGGTTATCGCAGTGAAGCCGCACTGGTCAGCGACAAGGTGATGGATTGCAGCGGCTTTGATTACTGGGTTCGCCAAAGAGTGGAGGGCGGTTTTTTGTATCGTATTTCATCATCGAAGAACCCAATGGAGTTGGTGATTCAACTTGCCAACACACTCGATGCTTTACCAGAACCGAATGCAGAGGCGATTAAATCACTCCATTACCACGGCAATAAATCATTCAAGAACTACGGTTCTGCCAAGCTGGGTCAGTCTGGCGTAAAGCAAGCCTTTGTGGTGAACAGTAAGCTCGACCATCAAAGCATCGACTGGCTGGTGGAGTGCCTAACCCGAGAAGCCGATGAAGAGTTCGAAGCCGAGTTTTTGAGTGCTATGGCGAAGTAGGGGGATACAGAGTGACCTAGTTGCTTGATTATAATGCATAAAACTATCGCTGTGTTATGGCGAGAGAGGGGCATTGTTCGCTTTTAAAAAAATTATGCAACGGGTATAGTCTCTGTAGACAAATTGGTAGCTAGAAGTGGAAGGTGAACGGCTTGCAGTTTTCCTCTGCTAGCTATAAAAATCGAACGTAGGTACGCTTTAAAGCAAATTTCATAGATAGAAGCGGCCAAGTCCAACAGGTATTTATCTATTGTGCTACGACAGCGGATAAATACTTAAGCGTTATGCGTTACTCCAACTTGAGAAGGCGGTACAAGTGGAAATAAGAGTTAAAAAATCAGTTCGGTATCTTGCCTTGGGTATTCTTATATATCCGTTTCTTTACATGCTACTCAATTTTATTATTCCGATTCTAATGACGGTTTTGGGCGAAGGTGGTAGCTCGTTGATTGAAATTCTTGAGTATTTCACCTGGTTTATAATGCCTTTATTTTCGGTGCTCTATTTGTTAGCTTTCCACCATTTTTCTCCAGTGTTAGGTAAATGGCATCAACGCATTGGGTATACTTTGGTTTTAGCCGCTGTGCTAATCGAAATAGTGATGCCTTGGATGGAATCTGGTCTGGTGTTTAAGACAGCATCTTTTCTATGTCGGCTTTTCGAGATCGGTATTTTAGTTAGTTGTATGTTCGTTTTTAGCAGTAAGTTGGGTCAAAATTCTGAACTTGGAAGAAAGGCATAACAAATAAGGATTAAGGTGTTGCGCAGACAACACTAAATTCCGAGTGTTAAACAAGCCCGAAGCCTCTTTATTAAGTAAATTGTACAATTACATTTGAAGGGCACATCGCTTTGGGGTTTTATTAAGGCGAACGAGGCCAAGATAAGATTGTGTCATCATGTGGATCTACGCATCAGTGGCATATTTTCTATTTTAGTCAGTAGTTTAGAGCGAGTTGCCGACTTATGAAGTATGACCTTACCATTTTGGTCTACGGCATGAGGACTAAAGTGGTTTTTAGCTAGGTCGACTCCGCAGAAATAAGAATAATCAGACATGGTGCCTCCGATGCATTTAAGTACCACATAAGTGTGGCAGAACCTCGGTAGGGGGAATCCATGTCATTCGTTGTATGCTTTCAAGTTTCAAACAATAAAAGGACTTAAAAATGATTCTAAATCACGTCTCAGTTGGCGCTTCTGATGTGGTAAAAGCAGTTGGTTTTTATGACTCAGTTCTTTCTACGTTGTCTATTAAGCGTGCTCACTATATAGAAAATATTGCAGCGGCTTATGGTGAAAACTTTGAATTTTGGGTCGGAAGTCCCTGCGAAGGAAATGCTACATCAAGTAATGGTGCTCATATTGCTTTTAATGCGCCTTCAAAAGAAGCTGTTGACCAGTTTTATACTACAGCCATTGAGTTAGGTGGTTCGTGTGCAGGTAAGCCAGGATTAAGACCAGAGTATGGTGAAATTTACTACGCAGCATTCGTACAACAAATAAGGATTAAGGT
>NZ_JBFRVM010000057.1:0-2702 GCF_041475145.1 Vibrio sp. 10N.222.49.A3 | reverse complement strand
GACGTTGAACATAGTGGTCAACGACTTTACAGCGTCTGTCTCGCTTGCATTTGACGAGTACTGAATGAGTGCACTCTTCGAGCGTTACAGACTGTACGGATTGACCTTTAAAATTAAATAGAGCGGACGATAATAACGACAAACTACAACACTAAGATATAAGACAGGAAGTAATTATAAATCAATGCTTTATTGATTTTATTGTTAATTTATAGACTCATCTAAGCGGAGAAGAGCCGCGCAGGTAATTCTAGTGGTTGCGACGTTATTGCAGTCAAACATGAATTTAATGGTAAAAATGACTTAAGTGGCGCATTGAAATCCATTAGTGCATACGATGAGGTGTTCGTATAACAAGTATTTAAGGTTTCAAGATACTTTTTCTAATCTTGTATAAACAATTTAGGGCTATAGGTCTAAATCGTTTTTGTCCAGAACCTTTACAGTTGGCACTTCGTAACTCTGTGACTGATGTATCGTTATACTTTTCTATGAAGTGTTGAATTGCTTGTATTTGGTAATCCCTGCTAACAAGCCTCTCATTATAGGAAGTTACTTGCTGGGATCGTCAGCACCTTACAGCGTGCTTCGATTCACTTGTTTGTTAAGTTGATACTTCAAATATTCAGGTAGAGAGCAAACGCTCCCGAAGGAGCGATTGTAATCATACTAGGTTGAGTCTGTGGTTGGACTCTATTTCATCAAGGAACGATGGTTCGACACCTACGTCTCTTGCTATTTCTCGCCATGTTGTCACGGTGGCATGAACCTCACTTAAAATAGCTTCTGCCTCACCTTGTAGCGATGGAGGTACGACTCCTAGTAAGTCTTGTTTGGTAAAATTGTCTCGCTTACCGTTGATCGACATTTGATGGCTCTCTACCCAAGGCGATCCGGGTTTGTAGCTATATGCTAGATCGAATGCTGGCGCGAGTTCCCACTTGTTCGCACTATTGATAACGAATCCCCAGTTTTTTGTGTGGTCATCGTGGTTACGGGCAATCACGTTAAAGGCCATGCGTCTAAACACTTCAAGTGCTGATAGTCGATCAAGTCTCAGTGAGCGCAATAGGGTGAAGAGTTCTTCATAACTGTAACCGCCAGGTTGTTTGAAATCTGCGTGATCCGTAGCGCATAAAGATTGATAATGCACTTTTTCGTTTCCAACGCGGTCAAATCGTTTTGTCATGAAGTGAGCACGCCCGTTTTCTTTTAATAATTCACAATGTGAGATATCGATACCGGCTTTTTTGGCCATTAAGTAATAGGCATATTCCATTAAGCCAAAGCCCTTAGGATCACCAAATACCTCACTAGTGGAGGAGCGTTCGACAACGCCATCAAACTTTAATAGGAAGTGTTCGAAGCCTTTGGGAGCATTTACCTGACCTGAGCGTATTTGCGTGCGATCTGAGTTGACTGCGATAACAGCTTTAGCTCTAGCACCGCCAGCTGAGGTGCCGACTTGAAGGATTCCAGTTAAGGCCTGCTCCGCTTCCTGCTCATTGATGATGGTTTCATCTAGGTTGTTTCTTTCGTCAAGGACGAGTTGCGCCATTGCCACAAGTGAGTCGAATTTAATTGATTCATCTTGTTTTTTATTCGTGTCAGCTAATGCGGGTGTGTACTCAAGAGCTCCCATACCTCGTGAACCGGTATAGAGCAGTCTTTCCAATGCACTGAAAGATTGTGGGTCTCGGCCCTGGCGTGCAAGCCAGGCATTGATTACGGCATTACCAAAGTCATCGGGTAGAGTATCTGCGAAGGCTGCAGGCAGGCCTTTATAGGTTGGATAATTCAGAGTGGGAAAACTAAACGTGCCAGCCTCAAGAGGGAGTCTTTGTGAAATGGCAAACCCAGTTTTTAGCCACTCATCGAAGTATTCAAAGCTAACGATTCCGGTCGTGGCATCTTCAGCTAGAGCTCCGACATCTTTACCGAATATACTGACTTTTGCTGTGTCGTATTTCTTGCCTACCAATCTAAGTCCTCCTCTTTAGGTTGTTGTGGCGTTGAGGCCGGCTTTACCCTTTGGCGTACTTTCCCTTTCATTTTGAGAAGTTGTACTGGGCTAATTCCAGGGTCTGGTAGGAAAGATTCAATGCCTTCCAATGAATCTAACACTCTGAGTACCTTGATGACGTTTATTAGGGTTGATCTACCCTCTATCATATTTTGGTATGTTGACCGGCTGATTCCGGCCTTTTTAGCTAACTGTGCTTGAGTAAGTGACGAACGGTGATCGAGTCTTCGTCTTTCGATTCGACGACCAAGTTCACTGATCAGTGCTTCATCTGACATTGTGTATATATTCGACTTAATCATAATGACCTAAAATTCAATCGTTAATTTAGTTTAATATAGATTATGACTTAAAAGGCAGTCATTACAAATCAATGATAACAAAAAAACATCAGAGAATGTAATGCCTTTAAAAGCGGTCATAGTGAGAATTTATAACACATAGTGACCGTAAAAAAAGGCATTAAGAGTTCGCTTTGTGTTTATTATACAAGAAAAAGCCCCGCATGCGAGGCTATTAGTCTTAATCCATTAGGGTGCCGTTTGGTGATTCGTCGTAATAGAGAACTCTGAGTAGCTTGTGCTTCTATCTGACTTAACTTGTTTTCCCGCCCGATAGTTGTGTCCCAACCTTCACATAAGTCGCTTTGTAACGCAGTTATGTCCAAAACCTTCACAGG
>NZ_JBFRVM010000056.1:0-63349 GCF_041475145.1 Vibrio sp. 10N.222.49.A3 | reverse complement strand
CTATCCTGCCAGAGGGGGAAAGCTGCAATGCGTGACTCTTTCTTTTCCCAGTTAATCTGACCAAGACGACCCACCATGTAGATGCCTACCACAACCATCGCAGGCGCGACCATTGCCGCTGAGAAGATAGAGAAGATTGGGTATAGGAATAAAGACACTAGGAATAGGCCAGCCACCATGACTGCCGCTAAACCTGTTTTCGCACCTTGAGAAGAGGCAATACCCGATTCAGAGAAAGCAGTAATCGATGTGGTACCTAGAATTGAACCAATCACAGTACCGCCCGCATCAGCCACTAGCGCCGATTTTGCATTCGGCACTTTACCGTCTTTGTCGATGATACCGGCATCACGGCCAACACCCACAATCGTGCTCAATCCATCGAAGAAATCGACAATCAAGAAGATAAGTACGATGAACAACAAATCGAACATTTTCTCAGGCGTAAAAGCTGAGAAGTCAAAGATAGCGCCAAAGCTGCCTGCCATACTTGGTGGCATTGAAACGAATTGGTCAGGGATTGGGGCGTTTGATGTGCCCATGAATACATCAGCAAGAATGGTCAGTACGATAGCTGAAACAAACGAGATAAACGTGGCCAACTTAATATCACGAACCATACAGCCCAATGCGATGAAGATGCTCACATAAGCGATGATCACTTTTGGATCGGAAATGTCACCTAAACCAACCAGTACGAACGGGTTAGAAACGATGATACCCGCATTCTTAAGGCCTAAGAAGGCAATGAACAAGCCGAGAGACACAGTAATCGCCAGCTTCAAATCTTCAGGAATCGATTCAATCATCGACTTACGGATATTAGTCAATGAGAAGGCAAGATAAAGAATACCCGATAGGAAGATGCCAAATAATGCTTCATTCCAAAGTACCGCCACTGAACCACTTAACAATAAACCTTTGAAGAAGCCATTCATGCTCATGCCAGGTGCTAGCATGACTGGATAGTTACCCCAAATGCCCATGATAAGCGTTGCAATAGCAGCAGAAAGAGCGGTCGCCGTAAAGACTGCACCTTTGTCCATTCCCGGAATGCCACCCAAAATTGCTGGGTTAACTGCCAAGATATAACTCATCGCTAAGAAGGTAATAAAACCTGCGTATAGCTCAGTGCTGATCGTGGTCTTTCTCTCTGAGAGTTTGAACATGGTGTCAAGTGAGCCAGATGTCTTCTGGGCTTTCAGGGTGGAGTCGGTATTCACAACAAAACCTATGTATTAAATTAAGAAACTTGAGATTCAAATGCTGTGAGAATAGAGGGATCTCTACACTAAAAACTGTAGTCACCAAGGTAGGCTCGGTAGTAGAAACATCCAGTCTAGTAGGGTCTATTGGCCCTTCGAGATGATTTTTGCAGCGAGTTGTTGAGGGTTTCTACAAGGCAGAGACTTTGAAGTGTAGCTAGCCTACATAAGAAGTCGATAACGCAGTAGAAATCACCAACAAACGCTGCCCGAAGGGTTCGGCTAAAATCGTTTTATGCTTTGTTAAGGAGTCTTTACTTAGAATACTAGGCTACAAACTCCTTGCCGCGCCTAAAACGATTTTTTCTCGAACAAAACTCCATCGCGAAAGGTCAACAGACCCTAGATATATACAGCATTTAATCGTTTGCGCGGATTGTAAGGATTGAGATTAAAACTTCAACAAATTTTGTTCAGATCACATAAAAAACTGAACATGATCAGTCATTACATTTATAGGAAGATCAGACAAAGGATCATTTGAGAATAAATAACGATCAAGCCAGTTGTTCTCAATCATCTAAATATGCTACTCTTCGCCTCCATTTTTCTGACCTAATTTTCACCAGTTGTCTCTATTAGTTTTACTTGTTATCCCTTTTTAGATGCAACCATCGGAACAAAAATTAGAGTCAGTGCTATCTTTTATAGTGTCGGTTTATCGCCCTCACTCAATCCAACCAACAGTGGAAATATACAGATGGGCAAAGGTACTCTTTACATCGTATCTGCACCTAGTGGCGCAGGTAAGTCGAGCTTGATCTCAGCAATGCTAGAAACCAATCCAACCTACGCAATGAAGGTATCTGTTTCACACACCACTCGCGGTATGCGCCCTGGTGAAGAAAATGGTGTTCACTACCACTTCGTAGAGAAGCATCATTTTGAAGACCTTATTAATAAAGGTGAATTCCTAGAGTACGCTGAAGTTTTCGGCAACTACTACGGTACTTCACGCGTTTGGATTGAAGAAAACCTAGACCGCGGTATCGATGTATTCCTAGATATCGACTGGCAAGGTGCTCGTCAAATCCGTGAACAAATGCCTCAAGCGAAGAGTGTCTTCATTCTTCCACCATCAAATGGTGAGCTAGAGCGTCGTTTAAATGTTCGCGGCCAAGACAGCGACGAAGTTATTGCAAAACGCATGAGCGAAGCAAAATCAGAAATTTCTCACTATGCAGAATATGATTATGTGATCGTGAATGATGACTTTGATGCAGCCCTAATGGACTTCAGAGCTATCATTCGTGCGGAGCGCTTAAAAGAAGATAAGCAAGCAGCAAAATACAGCGGCATGCTTACAGCACTACTAGCGGAATAATCTCTGATACCAATCGTAGTAAACAACTGGTCATTCTAGCTTGTGAAAAAGCCTGATAACGTCGTTAGAATTTTTGATTGTAGGGTCACTACTTATCGAAAAATTCTGCCTTGTTCTCAAACTTTTGTTCGGCGCTATCTCTGAACACTTATTTACTGTGATTGGTATAACTGGATTTTCCATTGAGATAAGTATACGGTGAACTAGAAAGTCTCTAGTTAAACTTGTATACTTTCTCGTCATCAAAAATTTATTAGTTAATTACTATTTGGAGTCCTCATGGCACGCGTAACTGTTCAAGACGCTGTTGAAAAAGTTGGCAACCGTTTCGACCTAGTTCTTATTGCGGCTCGCCGCGCACGTCAAATGCAAACTGGCGGCAAAGATTCACTAGTGCCTGAAGAAAACGATAAGCCAACGGTTATCGCTCTTCGCGAAATCGAAGAAGGTCTTATCACTAAAGACGTACTAGATGCTCGTGAGCGTCAAGAGCAACAAGAGCAAGAAGCGGCTGAGCTTGCAGCAGTAAGCAGCATCGCTCACACTCGATAGCTCGCAATCGTTAGATCACAGCCGCAAAAAGCGTCATTCGAACTAATTAACCTTCCGGGCCTTTAATTTGTATCTATTCGATAGCCTCAAAGACGTTGCCCAAGAATACCTAACAGAGCCTCAAGTTGAGGCTCTGCGTCAATCTTATGTGGTAGCGAGAGACGCCCATGAAGGGCAAACCCGTTCAACGGGTGAACCATACATTATCCACCCTGTAGCTGTTTCAAGAATCCTGGCAGAAATGCGTCTGGATATCGAAACTCTGCAAGCAGCCTTACTCCACGATGTAATTGAAGATACTGAAGTTACAAAAGAGGAGCTAGAAGCTCAATTCGGCAATACCGTTGCTGAACTGGTTGATGGTGTATCTAAGCTGGATAAGCTTAAATTTCGTGATCGCAAAGAAGCGCAAGCAGAGAACTTCCGTAAGATGGTTCTCGCGATGGTGCAAGACATCCGCGTTATCTTGATCAAATTAGCTGACCGTACTCACAACATGCGTACGCTTGGGGCACTTCGTCCTGATAAGAAGCGTCGTATTGCTCGTGAAACCCTAGAGATTTATTCTCCGCTAGCTCACCGTCTTGGTATTCATAACATTAAGACAGAACTAGAAGAGCTGGGCTTCGAAGCCCTTTATCCTAACCGTTATCGCGTCCTGAAAAACGTAGTGAAAGCTGCGCGTGGTAACCGTAAGGAGATGATCCAACGTATCCATAGCGAAATCGAAGGCCGCCTTGAAGAAGTCGGTTTGCCTGCTCGCGTACTTGGTCGTGAAAAGAACCTGTTCTCCATCTATAACAAGATGAAAACCAAAGAGCAGCGCTTCCACACCATTATGGACATCTACGCTTTCCGCGTGGTGGTTGATACACCAGATACTTGCTATCGCGTACTTGGTCAGGCCCACAGCCTGTACAAGCCCCGTCCTGGCCGCATGAAAGACTACATTGCAGTACCGAAAGCCAACGGCTACCAATCTCTGCACACGTCAATGATCGGCCCTCACGGGGTGCCAGTTGAGGTCCAGATCCGAACTGAAGATATGGAGCAGATGGCAGATAAAGGTGTCGCGGCGCACTGGTCTTACAAAGGCAATGGCTCACGCAGTAGCAACGGGACAACCGCACAGGTTAAAGCACAACGTTGGATGCAGAGCTTACTTGAGCTGCAACAAAGCGCAGGTAACTCATTCGAATTCATTGAAAATGTTAAATCTGATCTGTTCCCAGATGAGATCTTCGTATTCACGCCGAAAGGTCGCATTGTCGAACTTCCAGCAGGCGCAACAGCAGTCGATTTTGCTTACGCGGTACATACCGACGTCGGCAACATGTGTGTCGGTGCTCGTGTAGACATGAACCCTTACCCACTCAGCAAATCGCTGAAGAATGGCCAAACTATTGAGATCATCAGTGCTCCGGGCGCACGTCCGAACGCAGCATGGCTCAACTATGTAGTGACCTCACGTGCGCGTACGAAGATCCGTCAGGTTCTGAAAACGATGCGTCGTGAAGAGTCGATTACCCTTGGCCGTCGCCTACTGAACCATGCACTTGGTGAACACTCTATTGCCGATGTCGGTCAAGAGAATATCGAACATGTATTGTCTGATCTACGTCTCGATAACATTGAGGACTTGCTAGCATCGATTGGTCTTGGTGAGCTGATGAGTATCGTTATTGCTCGTCGTTTATTGGGCGATGCTGACGAACTGACTGAAGTGGCAAACAACAGCGATACACCTAGGAAGAAATTACCTATCCGTGGTGCTGAAGGCCTATTACTGACGTTCGCCAACTGTTGTCACCCGATTCCAGATGATCACATTATTGCTCATGTATCTCCAGGTCGTGGTCTTGTGGTACACCGAGAAACGTGTCCAAACGTTCGTGGTTACCAGAAAGAACCGGATAAATACATGGCGGTTGAATGGTCTGACGATTACAACCAAGAGTTCACTGCTGAACTCCAGGTCGAATTACAGAACCATCAAGGTGCACTGGCTGAGTTAACTAACGTTATCTCGAAAACAGGCTCGAACATTCACGGTATTTCAACCGAAGAACGTGACGGACGCTTGTACACAGTGACTATCTTGTTGACCACGAAAGATCGTGTTCATTTAGCGAGCATTATGAAGAAGCTACGTGTGATGCCACACGCGCTCAAAGTAAGACGTCGTAAGAACTAACGTTCGAACTTATTAGCAACTTTGCTAAGAATTGAAATCCCCTTAATGCTTTATCGCTTAAGGGGATTTTTTTGTGGCTGCGATTCTAGAGTTCCCCTAGCTTCATGCTATTCATGCCTGTACAAAAATCCAGTAAAATGCTTGAATAGATTATCTCTCTTACGTTTATGAGCCTTGTTATGTCACAGCTTTTATCTGCTATCCCTCTCAACTCTTTATCTGGAGTCGGCGCAAAAGTCGCAGAGAAACTGGAAAAGGTTGGGCTTAACAATGTACAAGACCTACTGTTTCACCTACCACTACGTTATGAAGATCGAACGCGTATCTATCCAATAGTAAAACTGCACGCTGGTCTTTGGGCTGCGGTGCAAGGTAAGGTAATGCACGTCGATACCATTTTTGGTAAACGTAAGATGTTGGCGGTAAAAATCAGTGATGGTAACGGCACGATTACTCTGCGCTTTTTCAACTTTACTGCAGGAATGAAGAATAACTTTGCCGAAGGCAAACAAGTGCATGCTTATGGTGAGATCAAGCGCGGCAATATGGGGCTTGAGATTGTCCATCCGGATTACAAATTCTTTGCTCCTAGGCAACAACCAGACGTTGAAGCCAACCTGACTCCGGTGTATCCAACCACTGAAGGGCTAAGACAAGTCACGCTACGTAACCTCACAGACCAAGCTCTAGAGTTAATCGATAAAGCAGCCGTCAATGAGCTGCTACCGTCTGGTCTATACGACCACCAAATTACCCTCGCACAAGCACTGCATACCATTCACAGGCCGCCCCCGGGCATTGACCTAGAGCTGTTTGATGAAGGCAAGCACCCCGCGCAACTGCGTCTAATTATGGAAGAGCTACTGGCTCAAAACCTGTCGATGTTGTCTGTTCGCAGTAAAGGGCAGCAAGACAAGGCAATGCCTTTTCCTCCGGTGAACACCCTCAAAGATAAGCTGTTAGCTCAGCTGCCGTTCTCGCCAACCAACGCACAAGCACGAGTAACCAAAGAGATCGAAGCTGACTTGGAAAAGCCGCACCCTATGATGCGTTTAGTACAGGGTGATGTGGGCTCAGGTAAAACCTTAGTCGCGGCACTCGCGGCTGTTCGTGCACTCCAACACGGTCAGCAAGTAGCACTGATGGCACCAACTGAACTACTCGCAGAACAACACGCGATTAACTTTGCCAACTGGTTTGAGGCAATGGGTATTCAAGTTGGATGGCTAGCAGGTAAGCTCAAAGGCAAAGCTCGTGAAACTGAGCTAACACGTATTGCCAGCGGCGAAGCGCAAATGGTGGTCGGTACTCATGCGCTATTTCAAGAGCATGTCGAATTCAAAAACCTTGGCTTAGTGATCATTGATGAGCAACACCGATTTGGTGTCCACCAGCGACTAGAGCTGCGTGAAAAAGGCGCGAAGCAAGGTTATTACCCTCATCAGTTGGTGATGACTGCTACGCCAATTCCACGAACACTTGCGATGACGGCCTATGCCGACCTTGAAACCTCGATTATTGATGAGTTACCACCGGGGCGAACCCCAATTCAAACCGTCGCGATTCCTGATACCAAGCGCGATGACATTGTTGAACGTGTGAAAAATGCGTGTCTCAATGAAGGCAAACAAGCTTACTGGGTGTGTACGTTGATCGATGAATCGGAAGTACTGGAAGCTCAAGCTGCAGCGGATACGGCAGAAGAGCTGCAACGCAAACTGCCCGACGTAAAAATTGGTTTGGTTCATGGCCGAATGAAACCCGCAGAGAAACAAGCGGTGATGCAGGAATTCAAAGAGAACAAACTGCACCTGTTAGTTGCTACAACCGTGATTGAAGTAGGTGTGGATGTACCGAATTCAAGCTTAATGATCATCGAGAATCCTGAGCGTCTTGGTCTAGCGCAACTCCACCAACTGCGTGGCCGTGTTGGCCGTGGTTCAGTCGCGAGCCATTGTGTACTGCTGTATCACTCCCCACTCTCTAAAACCGCTCAGAAACGCTTAGGAGTACTACGTGAAAGTAACGATGGCTTTGTGATAGCTCAGCGTGACTTAGAGATCCGTGGCCCCGGTGAACTGCTTGGCACTAAGCAAACAGGCTTGGCTGATTTTAAGATTGCCGACTTAGTCCGTGACCAACGTTTGATACCTGAAGTGCAGCGTATCGCGCGTCATATTCACGATAGCTACCCAGACAACGCCAAGGCGATCATCAACCGCTGGCTGGGTGAGCGCGATGTGTATTCTAAGGCGTAATTCGCCCTCATATCTTGCTTAAAACGTAAAAAGGCTTCTACAAGGAAGCCTTTTTCGTGCGTATAGCCTAAGGTTTCACAGGGAAACTGATCTGCGCCTTCAAGCCACCCTCACTGCGGTTATTCACCACCACCGCACCTTGATGCTGACTAACAATACGTTTCACGATCGCTAAACCTAAACCTGTCCCTTCACTACCACGAGCCGTGTCACCACGCGTGAACGGTTCAAACAACTTCCCGATCTGGTCTTGTGGAATACCCGGACCGTTATCTTCTACCGTTACCCAAGCCAGTTTGTTATCTGCCGTCATGCCAGTCGATACTTTGACCCAACCATTACCGTAGCGTAGCGCGTTCACCACCAAGTTACTCACTGCACGCTTCATCGCGATCGGGTTACCCAACGCAGGTTTCATGGTTTCTGGAATATCGGTTTCAATCTGAACCTCATAGCCACCTTCAGAGCTAGAGACCTCGCGCGCAATATCATCAACAAATACCGCCTGGAATGAGTCTCGATCAACAGGCTTTAGGTAATCCATAAACTGACTGATGATCTCATTGCACTCTTCAGTATCACTGATGATCCCTTCCGCTAGATAACTGTCTTCTGGCGACATCATCTCAGTCGCCAAGCGAATACGCGTGAGTGGTGTACGCAGATCATGGCTGATACCCGCCATGAGTAGGGCTCTATCTTCTTCGAGTTCTTGAATGCCCTTCGACATCTGATTAAAGGCTCGAGTTACCGAGCGAATCTCTTGTGCACCTTGCACTGGAAGTGGCGGTGGAATATCACCACGCCCAACACCTTGCGCGGCTTTCTCTAGGGCTATCAACGGCCGATTTTGCAAGCGGATAAACAGCCAACCACCAGCAACAATCAACAACGCCATGATCAGGCTGTTACGAAATAGAGGCGCAAAGTCTTCTTCTTGCAGCTCAGATAGGGGAATACGAATCAAGGAGTTAGGCAACTGCGCAATGTCCATCCACAACACGTAACTTTCTTTGCCCAAAACCAATCGCACTTCGGTTTCAGAGCCGAGCTCTTTGGTCATCTCCTCACTCATCAGGTCTATCGCGACCGCATGGTAGTACTCGCCCGACGCTTCACGGTCCTTGGCATGAACCGTAACCCCGAGCTGCTCAAGTACACGCTGACGCAGTGGCGCATCAATCTCGATATCACTGCCTTGGTCCAATACTAGGTTTAGTTCGTGAGCCAAAATCTTATTAAACTGCTGCAAACTCGGCATCAATGCATAATTGAACACCGCGTAATAAGAAAAGATTTGGCTAGCAACCAACAGGGTTAAGAAGAGCACTATCGACTGAGTAAAGGAGCTACGTATGCGCATAGAAGACCTAAAGTGAGGGATGATAAAGGGATATAGTGGGAACTATAGCTGTAATACCAATCACAGTAAGTAAATGATCATAAATAGCGCCGGAAAAAGGCTTGAGAACAAGGCTGCAATTTTTGATAAGTAGTTATTTTACAATCAAAATTTCTAACGAAGTTATCGAGCGTTTTAACAAGCTAGGATGAGCAGTTATTTACTACGATTGGTATCTCTCATTGTGCTGAATACAAAACGGGCCATCGCATATTAATGAGATGACCCGTAAATAAAGAATTCTGAATCACACAACGAGCAAAGCTAGATTACACAGCTTTGCCATCTGGAACGAATACATAACCCAAGCCCCACACCGTTTGGATATAACGAGGTTTACTTGGATCTTCTTCTACTAGACGACGCAAACGCGAAATCTGGACATCGATAGAACGTTCCATCGCTGAATACTCACGGCCACGAGCCATGTTCATCAGCTTATCGCGAGACATTGGCTCACGAGCGTTAGTGACCAGTGACTTCAGAACCGCAAATTCACCTGAGGTAAGAGGCATAGGCTCTTCACCGCGGAACATTTCACGTGTACCTAGGTTTAGGCGGAACTCACCAAACTCAACCACAGACTCTTCTGTGCTTGGCGCGCCCGGTGCTTCAATCACTTGGCGACGCATTACCGCTTTGATACGAGCAAGCAGTTCACGTGGATTAAATGGTTTTGGCAGGTAATCATCAGCACCCACTTCCAAACCCACAATGCGATCCACTTCGTCACCCTTTGCTGTAAGCATCAGGATTGGTAGCGAGTTGTTTGCGTTTCGTAGACGACGACAGATCGAAAGACCGTCTTCGCCCGGCAACATTAAATCCAATACCATCAAGTGAAAGTTTTCACGGGTTAACAGGCGGTCCATCTGCTCACTGTTTGCCACGCTACGCACTTGAAAGCCTTGCTCTGACAGATAGCGTTCTAGCAGTGCACGTAAACGAGCATCGTCATCGACCACTAAAATTTTGTAGTTTTCTTGCATGTAATGGTTCCACCTATTAAAGCTTAAACCTAAGGTTAAGCATTCTTGGTACATTGTATATTGGTATAAGACATTAAAAATGTAACATTATTGAGGGAAAAGTCGCCTAAATAATTGTTAACGTATGTTGCCTTTCTATATATTCTATCTTAGATCATCATTTCATTAAGTCAGATTTATGAAAACCAAACTTATCACCCGCGAAGGTTATAACAAACTCAAAGCAGAACATGACCACTTATGGCACGAGAAACGTCCTGAAATTACTAAGATAGTCACTTGGGCTGCAAGCCTTGGAGATCGTTCAGAAAACGCAGATTACACCTTCAATAAGCGTTTGCTTCGTCAGATTGATCGCCGAGTGCGTTTCCTACGCAAATTCCTACCAGATGTCACTATCGTGGATTACTCGCCACAACAAGAAGGTAAGGTATTTTTCGGTGCTTGGGTCGAGATTGAGAATGATGATGGGGAAATTAAGAAGTTTCGAATTGTCGGCCCAGAAGAGATCTACGGCGATGCCAAAGGCTATATCTCTATCGACTCACCAATGGCTAGAGCTATGCTCAAGAAAGAAGTGGATGACGAGTTTACGGTAACCACACCGGAAGGCGACAAAGAGTGGTTCATTAACTCGATTCGCTACGCAGACGACGAATAATCAAACCTAATAAACACTTAGCGATGAGCTAAGTGTTCAGCAAACCCAAACGCCAGATAAAAGAAAACCCCGCTAGGCTTTCGCCTGACGGGGTTAAGTCTCTATCGCAGCAATCCGGCTACTGTTTATCTCTTCGAGATAAGGTGCTCCCTGCATCTTTCCTTGATAGTGGCTAAATCCTTTAACCAATTTCCTTTTTGTTCATCGCCATCCTAGCGGTGTCCATTCTAGCCTGTCATCCTGACTGGCGAATCTCATCCAGAGGTTATCACTTCCTTGCTGACCACTCATCCTAAGTAATCAAATCTTCATCCTGAAGATACCTAGTCCATTAGGCTTTTTCCTGTTCCTGCCAACTCCCTGTCGACAAGTTAAATATTACGGTATTTGGGCGAGTTTCCTAGACAGTCCCAAAAAATATTTCAGGCGAGAAATACGCCCACAAACACACAAACAAATAAAATCAGTAACTTAGATTTATTTTAAGACGATTTCATCGATTTAAAGTGACTTAGTCGCACACCACGTGTGAGAGATCTCGCACAAAGTGGGTATCAGAAACGGAAATTGGACTTCTGACAGGATAATTACACAGTCAAAGCTAGAAAAAGCGTACGCTCACCCCCATGTATTTGTCATGATATTAAATAAGAGATTCATCGGATGAGCCAAGCTATCTGTCGACTGATTGCTGAAGAACTGAATGTTCGTTCAGAGCAAGTCACCGCCGCAGTAAACCTAATTGACGACGGTAATACCGTTCCCTTTATTGCCCGCTACCGTAAAGAAGTCACGGGTGGCTTAGACGATACCCAACTACGTAACCTTGATAGTCGCCTTTCATACCTTCGCGAGCTAGACGCTCGTCGCCAAACGATCCTAAAATCGATTCAAGACCAAGGCAAGCTCACGCCAGAACTGGAGCGTGATATCACTCAAGCCGACAGTAAGACTCGCCTAGAAGATCTATACCTGCCATACAAACCAAAGCGTCGTACCAAAGGTCAAATCGCAATCGAAGCAGGCTTAGAACCACTTGCCGATACACTTTGGAATGAACCACAGCACGATCCTGAAACCGAAGCCGCTAACTTCATCAGCAGCGATAAAGGCATTGCTGATACTAAAGCCGCACTCGATGGGGCACGTGCAATCGTGATGGAGCGTATTGCAGAAGACGCAAACCTACTTGAAAAGATTCGCCAACATCTAACACGTAACTCTGAGCTCGTTTCACGTGTCGTGGCAGGCAAAGAGCAAGCTGGCGAGAAGTTCAAAGACTATTTTGAACACAACGAAACACTCAATAAAGTCCCTTCTCACCGTGCGCTTGCCATGTTGCGTGGCCGTAATGAAGGCTTCCTAACGTTGGCAATGAATGCAGACCCAGAACAAGAAGAAGGCGTCCGTGGTTCATACTGCGAAAACATCATCTCTGAACACTATGGTATTACCCTGAGCAGCGCTCCTGCAGATGCATGGCGTAAGCAAGTGATTAGTTGGGCATGGCGTATCAAGGTTTCTATGCACATGGAAACTGAGTTGATGGGCGCGATGAAAGAACGCGGTGAAATCGAAGCGATTGAAGTGTTCGCAACCAACCTTAAAGACTTGCTAATGGCGGCGCCTGCTGGCCCTCGTGCAACCCTAGGTTTGGATCCGGGTTTACGTACTGGTTCGAAAATCGCCGTGGTGGATTCAACCGGTAAGGTTCTGGCAACAGAGACCATTTACCCTCACCCACCTCAAAAGCAATACGACAAATCTGCACACGTTGTTGAGCAGATGGTTCGTCAATACAATGTTGATTTGATTGCGATTGGTAATGGTACGGCTTCACGCGAAACCGACAGCTTTGTTGCTGATGTGATTAAGCGTGGCAACCTAACAGCACAGAAAATCATTGTTAGCGAAGCGGGCGCATCGGTTTATTCTGCTTCTGAGCTAGCGGCAAAAGAATTCCCGAATATGGATGTCTCGATTCGTGGTGCGGTGTCTATTGCGCGTCGTCTACAAGATCCACTGGCAGAACTAGTGAAGATAGACCCTAAATCGATCGGTGTGGGCCAATACCAACACGACGTTAGCCAAACTATGCTCGCTAAGCGCCTAGATGCGATTGTCGAAGACTGTGTAAACGCGGTTGGTGTTGATGTGAATACCGCTTCTGCTGCGCTTCTAACCCGCGTAGCTGGTCTTTCTAACACCATCGCTCAAAACATCGTGGATTTCCGTGATGAAAACGGTCGCTTTGAAGCCCGCACTACCTTGAAGAAAGTCGCTCGTTTAGGGCCAAAAGCCTTTGAACAGTGTGCTGGCTTCCTGCGTATCATGGATGGTAAGAACCCGCTAGACGCATCATCGGTTCACCCAGAAGCTTACCCATTGGTAAAAACCATCGCCGAGAAAAACCAGAAAGACATCAAGTCTCTGGTAGGTAACACAGACTTCTTACGTGGCTTACATGCGGTTGATTACACTAATGAGAATTTTGGTGTACCGACAGTAACCGACATCATCAAAGAGCTGGATAAACCGGGTCGAGATCCTCGTCCTGAGTTCAAGACTGCGACGTTCGCCGATGGCGTAAATAGCATGTCTGACTTGGAACCTGGCATGATCTTAGAAGGTGTGGTTTCAAACGTGGCAAACTTTGGTGCGTTCGTAGATATTGGTGTTCACCAAGACGGCTTGGTACACATTTCAGCGCTGACCGATCGCTTTGTCGCTGACCCACGTGAAGTGGTGAAAGCGGGTGATATCGTGAAAGTGAAGGTGATGGAAGTGGATGTTCAGCGTAAACGTATTGCACTAAGCATGCGCATGAAAGATGAGCCTGGACAAGATAACCGCGCACAACGTTCAAGTGCACCTCGCACACAAAACCGCCCGAACCAAAACTCACAAGGTGGACAACGCCGTCGTGAGGAACCACAACAAAACGCGGCGATGGGTGGTGCATTCGCTGCTGCTTTTGCAAAAGCGAAAAAGTAATCCGTTAACTCGTCTGCAAAACAGATATGCTTAAAACAGAAAACCTGCATCCCTTAGGGTATGCAGGTTTTTTTATTATGTGTTCAAAAGAGACATCGAAGCTTGGTTGTATTCTTCGTGCTTATACTCAAAATAATTGGAGTTGCAGCTAGGCAACCTTTTCCTTACAAAGGAATGAAGTTCAGCCCTATGAGCATAGAGGTTCTATGTGATTAGGGTGAACTTACGCAGTTAACAACGCTGCAGCTTCAAGTATGAAGAGTATAACTATAATACGACTAACATCTCTGACGGAGCATGAGGCGCAACAGCATGACCATAATGATATTTTATGACCTTACGTCGTTTCTCCATCTGTCCCTCCTGAATCGCCGCATCTAAAACATGCTTTGGCAGGCGGAAACGCATGGTATAGCCCTTTCCTTGATCAGCACTGTATGTTCTCAGAGCCAATAAGCTGAACAGCCTGTCAAAAGGATCTTGTGGCTTTTCATGGCTAACCGAATTGGCCTCTGACTCGTTCTCCATTTCATAACCTGGATGGTCTGAAGGATCCCAAGCCGACTGCTGCCTTCGTTTATCGTCCGGTTTTACCTTACGCTCTGCATTGGTTCTCGCCAATGCTACTGCGGGAGCAACAGGTTCTCGGACTCTATTATCACGCGCAACTTGCTCTGTTTGCACATTAACGGACGGGGCGATTAGTGGCACACTTACTGCAGTTGCAGGTGACACAATCATCGCGAACTCTCCTCAAGAATCGCCCATCACTGTTGCCATAACACTGTCGTACTGAGTCAGCACAACAGGCATAGCCCAACTTACCGCAATCAACTCATGAGAGAGTGAGGTCTGAGTATCATGCAATGCCTTGGTGTTATACCAATCGTAGTAAATAACTGCTCATCCTAGCTTGTTAAAATGCTCGATAACGGCGTTAGAACTTTTGACTGTAGAATAACTACTTATCAAAACTACTTGTCAAAAAAAAGCAGCCTTGTTCTCAAGCCTTTTTCCTACGCTATTTTTGAACACTTACTTACTTACTTACTGTGATTGGTATTAGGTTATATATCGACCAATCCGGCAATAAATTTAGTGATTATTTTTGCGCGAAGCTAACTAGTTCACTGCAAAAGGCATCGGCTTCTGTCATAAACGGCGCATGTGAAGACTGCGTGAATATATATTGCTCGGTATGAGGCAGCGCTCTACCCAGATCTTTTGCTACCTTGATTGGCACCAATCCATCCAGTCGCCCGTATAAACGCAACATAGGCACTGAAATCTCCGGCAGTTGTTCACGCAAGTCAACATCAGACAGCATCTTTAAGCCGGCTAATAAAGAATCAGGATTCGGAAGCGGACGAGACAGTACCGCTTGCTTGAGTTGTTTTACATCTTGCCTTGCAGAAGGGCTGCCCATGGCTTGCAGTGCCATAAAGCGTTCGATAGTAGTTTGGAAATCTTCAACCAGCTGTTCGGTAAATGCGCTTAATACGTTTGGCTGAATGCCTCGCCATAACACGGGTTCTTTTGCAGCGGCGAATTTAGGAGAACTGGCAACAGTCACCAATTTGCTTACGTAATCTGAGTGATGCAAAGCCATGTGTGTTGCGACCAAGCCACCCAGTGACCAACCGACCCAAATAGCCTGCTTTGGAGCTTCGGCCAACAGTTGCTGAGCTATCTCTTCAAGATCTTGAGCGTGGCAATGAGAACTGTGTCCATACCCAGGAAGGTCAACAACATGCACTCGAAAATCAGCTTCTAACGCATCAACGGTTTGTTGCCATACCGCACCGTTCATTCCCCAGCCGTGAACCAACACTAAATCAGGCCCTTGCCCAGAAACATGCCAATATAACGTGTCACTCATTCTCGATATTCCCTACTTTTTCCATCAGCGATAAACCGCGCTTTTCAGTATTGTGAGTAAAAGGAACACCATAACCCAAAAGCATCACGAGCTATGTTATCCGATTGGCTACAAAAACACACATCACGTCTGGTCACACCTCAATGCGACCTGTGTAAGCTAGATAAGTCGCACAGCGATACTCACCCTAGATGGTGTAATTCTTGTCTCAAACTCTTTGATCCAGTTCCTCGCTGCCAACGATGTGGTTTAAAAACGCTGCTCACAGTAGAGCAGTGTGGGCAATGTTTATCACAGCCTCCACCTTGGCATCGTCTCTATTGTGTTGGGGACTACACCTTTCCAACAGCACGTTACATTCAGCAAATGAAGTACGCCGATAAGTTTTGGTTTGCACGCGATCTGTCAAAGCTATTGGCCTCACGTATCGAGTATCCTGCTTCGATGATCACCAGTGTCCCTCTATATTGGCGTCGATACATTCACCGTGGCTTTAATCAAAGTCAGCTGCTCGCTAATTACACAGCTCAAGAACTTGGCGTTAAAGATGAGGTGCTGTTCCGTCGAATTCGCTCAACAGCTTCTCAGCAAGGGCTAACTAAATCCGCACGATTGCACAATCTAAAGAGTGCTTTTACGCTTCGAAAACAAGACTTTCAAGGAAACATCCCCTCTCACGTCGCGATAATTGATGATGTTGTAACCACCGGCAGTACTGTGTATCAATTATGCCAATTACTACTTGAAGTAGGTGTGAAAAGGATTGATATTTACTGCATCTGCCGCACTCCTGAGCCCTCTGGATAGAAGCTGTGAATCGCTACTTGTACAGCAATCCAACAAAAAAGGGCTGAAATACAAGTCTGACAGGAGTAGAATGGCGCTAATAACCTACAAATCTACTCAGGTATTCGTCGTGTCAAGTATTACTATTACAGAAACAGCTCAAACTCACTTTGCCAATCTGCTGTCACAGCAGCCTGAAGGTACAAACATTCGTGTGTTCGTGGTAAACCCAGGCACACAAAACGCTGAGTGTGGTGTTTCTTACTGCCCAACAGATGCTATCGAAGCGTCTGATACAAAACTGTCTTTCGAAGCATTCTCTGCATACGTAGATGAGTTAAGCCTGCCATTCCTAGACGAAGCTGAGATTGACTTCGTGACTGACAAAATGGGCTCTCAACTAACACTTAAAGCACCAAACGCTAAAATGCGTAAAGTATCAGACGACGCAACTCTGATAGAGCGTGTTGAGTATGCAATCCAAACCCAAGTGAACCCACAGCTTGCTGGCCACGGCGGTCACGTTAGCCTAGTAGAGATCACTGAAGAAGGTGCTGCTATCGTTGCATTCGGCGGTGGTTGTAACGGTTGTTCTATGGTTGATGTAACGCTAAAAGAAGGCATCGAGAAAGAACTTCTTCAACAATTCGAAGGTGAATTGACAGCCGTTCGTGATGCAACTGAACACGATCGCGGTGAGCACTCTTACTACTAATCATTTTTACTACTAGGCACTTTACAACTAAGTGCTCCTACGGCTAAGTACTCATACAGTCTTAGCCAGTAGGTAGTTAAAGATTCAATCAAAAGGTTGATGCGCAAGCATCAACCTTTTTTTGTGTTTAAAACAGCAGAAGCACTCCTGAACCGTATATTTCCCGTTCAATGCCAACAATAGTGAGGCGTTACCATTTGCAGTAAGGTATTCAAGTGATCGCAATCGGTTCCTGCTCCAATAATTCTAGGATATGAAAGCTAGGATCTAGGAACTCACCGTCATTTCCCCTATATTAGAATGACTTTATAAGAAAGAATTCCAATGAGTTAAGGAGTGAGCGCAATGACAAAAAGGACCAAACCAGAAATATTGGCTCAGCAAACTGTCGCTCAATCAAAACTGTTCTCTATCGAGTCTCTCGATTTACGCTTTTCAAACGGTGAAGAGCGCACTTACGAACGTATGAAGCCCAGCGGCCGAAACGCAGTCATGATGGTTCCGATTACTGAACAAGGCGATATTCTGTTAGTACGTGAATACGCTGCGGGTACAGAGCGCTATGAACTCGGCTTCCCAAAAGGTCTAATTGATCCAGGCGAACAACCAAATGAAGCCGCCGTTCGTGAACTAAAAGAAGAGATTGGCTTTGGTGCCAACAAGCTGACTCCTCTAAAAGAAGTGATCCTTGCACCCTCTTATTTCTCTAGCAAGATGACGCTGTTTATCGCAGAAGAGCTCTACCCAGAGAAACTAGAAGGTGATGAACCAGAGCCACTAGACATTGTGCGCTGGCCACTTGCTCAAGCCGAAGAACTGTTAACGCATCTCGACTTCTGTGAGGCTCGCAGTATTACCGCCCTACTATTAGCCCTTCGCGTATTAAACAATAATTAAAACAGTCAGAATCACTCGAAGAGTAAGAGAATATTTATGCCAATAACAAAAGATTTGTCTCACCTGCTGCCCTCTGTCATTGAGATTGCTCGCTCTGCTGGGCAACTGATCTTAGAGATCTACGAGAAAAAAGATTACGAAGAGTTTACCAAGAGTGATGATACGCCCGTCACTAGTGCTGATCTCGCCGCTCATAAACTGATCTCGAAAAAACTTAGCGAACTGACACCTGATATTCCGGTGTTATCGGAAGAAGCCGCTGATATCAGCCTAGAGCAACGTTCTCAATGGGATCGCTACTGGTTGGTTGACCCGCTGGACGGTACACAGGAGTTCATCGCACGAAGTGGCGATTTCGCGACAATCATTGCCCTAATCGAACACAACAAGCCGGTAATGGGCGTCGTGTACGCACCGGTTTCAGGTGTGAGCTATTACGCTTACAGTGGCAAAGGCGCTTGGAAGATCCCAGATCTTAATGACAGCGTTAAAATCAAAACGCATCGTCACGAGCTACCAAACCAATCGATCGCGATGGCAATCAGCCGTCGCCAAGACATCAATCGAATAACTAACCGTATGAGCTCTGCTTGGAACTACGACTTAGTTCCTCTTGGCTCTGCTGCGCTTAAGGCATGTTTAGTCGCAGAAGGTGCTGTGGACTGTTATCTACGTATTGGACCAACCGGAGAGTGGGATACCGCAGCAACCCAGTGCATTGTTGAAGAAGCTGGCGGACGAATCTTAAGTACCCAGTTAGAGCCGCTTTCGTACAATGAAAGAGAGACGCTTGAGAACCCGAACTTCATTGTACTTGGTGATGCTGACTTACCGTGGGCAGAAATCTTACAAGGTAAAGACTAGGCTTGTTTGCTCTCTTTAACCGTCAGATATCCTCTAGATTCTCAGAACAAATAAAACGGGCACCTCACTGAGGTGCCCGTTTTATTTATATTTCGTCGTTTAGTAACCCTTAACTATTTAGCTAAAAACGGCCTTGATAAGTAAATTGGTATTTACCTTGGCTATCAGGGTTGCCCAACCACTTAAGCTGACTCTGCATCGCAGGTGGGAATTCAGCGCCCGGCTTAAACCATGCAGCCGAGGTGTAGCTTTGATTTGGCGTTACGCTCGCAGAAAACTCACTATCAACTTGAGCACTCTTCTGATTACCTTTCGCTGAAACAGTGCTGTTTTCACAACTGATGTCAGCAATCACAGGGCCAAAATCTAACGAGCCAACCGGAGAATCAACCGCAGCGCCCGACCAAGCAAGCGTACCTTCACCCGATTGGCACCAAGGTTGAGCATGAACCGCATGTTTGATAGTCAGTTCAACTTGTCCTGCAATAGACACTGGCACAGGGATAGCAGGCGCATACTTCACCACGTTACTAGCTGGCATTGATGCCACTAAGTTTTCCGCGTAAGCACCACTCATGCTATACCCGATAAGCCCTTTACCAGATAAGTTCATGTCGCTGTTACGTCCAAAGCGAACCGCAAGTTCTACTTTGGCTTGGAATAGCTTAGAGAACTGGAAGTCCCACTGCACTGAGCCGTAATTGACACGCTGCCACGCAATATTGTTAGCGCGACCTTGCCAAACCGTACCCTCAACACCTTCAATGCTTAAACCACGTACAACGGGCGCATGTTTGAGAACAAAAGAAGCCGGCAAGTGCAGCAACAAACTTACCGAGAAAAAAACGATAAAGATGCTGCTAAATAACAAACCATACTTAAAAGATAAACCGCGTTTCACATTAACCTCATTTAAACTGTAGTCGGTTGACGTCAATAACCCCAAGGCTATCAGAGCGATCAATATCCATAAACTCAACCTCAACACCCTGCTTTTCTTTCAGGTATGTCAGCCAATCAACAAATTGATTAAATGGCAAAGGTTTAATCCACACTTGCAGCATCTCGCCACGTGGTTGCACTCGTATCAATTCAATCTTGAAGCGACGCATAGATGCGGGCACGGATTGATTCAGAGGCTGACTAGCACTAATGCCACCATTGCCTCTTAGTTCAACCACCTCATTGGCTTTATTGGTAACCCAAGCCAGTAGTTGCTTTTCACTTTGAATGCGACTCTGTGCCAGTTCAGCTCGCTGACTGAGGGGCTGTATTAGCCCCCAATAAATGATACCTACTACCAATAAAATTGAGCAACCAACGACTAATCGTTGCTCTCTTTGACTTATTGAAGTCCACCACGCTTGGAGTGGCTCAATTATATTTCTCATCACTGATCTCCTTACGCAGTTACTGACGGGGCTTAAGGGTAAAACTGCCAAATACGGCATCGCCATTACGGTTCAATGGCCCTTGTTCAACGGAAAACTTCTCTTCAAGTTTTACTTTAGCCGTCTCAAAATGTTGAAAATCAGCGCTTTTAGCTTGTAATCGAACTTCAGAGCGATTTCCATCATAGCGAATGCTTTCGACTTCGATCGATTTCACTTGTCCTAACGTTTCTGGTAGCAATGCTAACCAACCAAGTAAGGAGTCACCATCGCCTGAGCCACCGTATTTCTTAGCTTCGTCATTCATCTGACGTTTAAGGTAGCTTACTGTCGGAATTCGTTGTTTACCTGGCAGAACGGCTCTAAAGATACGCTCACTCTCCATGCGATAGGCTTGTGCTTGTGCTTCGTATTGCTGCACCTTCAACACTTGTTGAGTCACAATCACGGCCACCAGCAAGCAAGCAGCGATCGCCACCTTCTGCCATACACGCCAATATTTACTGAAAGAAGATTTGGTTTTAAAGGTGCCCGTCAGTAAATTTACGCCGCTTGTGATCGCTTGTTGGCTCAATAAGGACATCACCAATTCCGCAGGCTTTGCTTGCCATTCCATACCGCTTTGCTGCTGTACATCATCGCTCGGCATTGTGGTGTAGCTGAAGATAGTCGTAGGTTGCTCTTCGTCGTCAGCTACAACCCAATCACTTTGCAAAAACATCGCTAACCATGCTTCGCTGATTGATACGGCTTGATAGTTACCTTGACGTTGAGAGTGACCTTGGCGCAATAGCCAATGCTGGTCGATTTGCAACGCACTGATGCCTTGTTCTTCAACAGGCACGGATAGTGTATCTGGCAGCACCTTACGGAAAATAATATTGGCTTTGCGAAACTGGTCTAAAGCTTGTTTTAACCATTCGCGATCTACACCACACACAGTAGCGTGCGTTGCATCTTTATCTAAAATGGTTAGATGTAAGTCTTCGATATCTTGTGCCACTTCGTCTTCTAACAAAAATGGCAGCATAGAGTCGAACTGGCGAGCAGCACCTTTCGGAATTTCAACACGCTTAATTAAGCACTCATTTCCCGGCAATAAAGCGATACAGCTACGCTTTTCAGCGTAAGGCGTTAACTCATCAAGCTGATCCCAGCTAGACAGCTCACCACTTGCTATCACTTCTTGTTGGCTTGTCGACCAAACCAACCACTGCACTGGGCTTTGTGGCTCGCTACTCAGTCGAACGGTCAGAAACTCGCTCACGGATTCCTCCAAAACGACGGCGTACTACCGTCACTGTTTCTCTATTACTACTATAGAAAAGCGTTCGTATACGTACACGAGACTGCTCAACTAATACCTCTGCATCTAGCTCAAAATAGGCGCTATCTACAGTTAAATATGCTTTCGCTTGTTTGCTGACTTCAGCACTCACACCAACAATAGCAGGCTCAGCCATAAACGCATCCACCGAATCCCAGCCATCAAATGGGCGCTTGTCTATCAGCTGTTTGGCGTCTGATTCACTTAGACCGGGTGCAAACATTGCTTCCAGTAAAGATGCCTGCTTTTCCGAGATGGTATTCACGTTTAATCGGAAATCATCAGTGGGCAAAGCACAAATAAATGGATGTACCTTTTCCATTGCCTCACCAGAGACCTGATAAACGGCTCGCAGCTCCGATTCATCTGCTATTAAGCCATTCGCCGCCAAATAAGCTGGCTTCATCGCCTCATAAGTGCTGTCTTCTACACCCGTAGAAGAGGTGGCTCGAGTATCAGAGTCCAGAAATTCCCAACTTGAATTTGCGATAACCTCAGCCTGATAAGGATCCACATCTTGGTTTTCCAGTAAGGTTTGCCAAACCTTCACTAAATAAGGGGTTTGGTTACTTGATGTCGTCGTAATCCCAGCGAGCGCATTAAGATTGAAACAAGCCTGTGCATCAACGATACGCCCTTTAACTTGGCCATAATCCAATGGGTACACCTGCTCTTCTAACGCCCATGGCTGGCTTAAGTTCACCGTATCACTATCTTTATAACTTTGCCTAATACCGTCTTGGACAAGCGCTTCTACACCAATGCTATACCAGTAAGCCTGTTGGTAATTCAGTTGATTGCCAACGCGCTTGAATTGCGTAAACAGACGTTCCGACATACTGCCAGCTATGGTTGCCATGATCGCCAAAAGCATCAGAATAATGATCAGCGCGACACCACGCTGCTTACGCCCCACAGCCGACCTTGTCAGTGCAGGCTTATTAGTTTGATGAATCATTATTCCCCTCATTACTGCCTGAAGAGTCACTGTTTGAAGAATCATCGACCTGATCTAAGGCGCCACTTGGTGTGAGATAAACACGTTCTATCTCACCGTAATCTTTCAGTGTCAGCTTAAGTCTCACCGCTTTAGGCAGTGATTTATCGGTTTGCCACTCTTTGCCCCAGCGGCTTCCGTCATAAAACTCGAACTCCAGGTTCTCAACATCATCAAGCAGAGGAGTAATCACACCTTGTTGGCCGGCAGGTGTATCGGGGTAACGCCACCATACACGCTCAAGCGTTTCCTCTTTTATGCGGTAGCCTACTTTGGTGACTTCTCCGCGAGGGAACTGCTGCTGTGGATTGTGCCAACCAAGGCGAGTAAACATAATGCCAACACTGTCGGAATCCAGTAAATACTCTTTCATTAGGATCAGCTTAGATGATGCTTCTTCACCATTGGTACGAAATTGTCGTACCGCCATCTGGCGAAAATCATTATCTAAAATGACTAAACTGCGTTGCAGTTGATTTAAACGAGCACTGCGCTCAATAGAGAGTTCATTGCTTCGTTGGACCTGATTTACCACCTGATAAGCCGCCATGCTTAACGTGGAAAAGATGGCAATCGAGACCAAAACTTCGATTAAAGTAAAGCCTCTCCCTTTTGAAGATAGACCTTGTTTACGAGGCTCTCGCTTATTGGCGGACATGCTCTCGCTTGGCGACTTGCTCTTAGCTAACGACACGCTTTTAATTGACCACATAACTGCGCACCGTGACCACTGGAGAAGCTTTCTTACTGGTTGCTGCACTCACATCAAACGCCTTTAATAAATTATCGCTGGTATCGATGGGAGTCACCTTCCAGAACCACTCTCTTCCCGCTAACTCTTGCGTGCCCTGCGCTTTTTTAAGCTTCTCAGGATGCAGCATGACTAAGGCCATCTGGTTATCAACAACCATCGCCGCGAAGGTTTTTTCTTCTAAATAACTGAGCGTATTGATGTGCTGGGTGACAGCACGAATCACACTGATCGCCGCCGTAGCGAAGATAGCCAGCGCAACTAATACTTCAAGCAGTGTCATTCCTCGAGAACCAAGAGGCATACCACGAGAAGGAGAACGGTTATTCCTCTTCATCTTCTTCTCCCGGCTCTAGCAGTCGAATCACACCATTATCCAACACGCGAATACGCCAACCATCTTGTATGGTGTCTCCGGTATTTGGATAAAACGACAATACAAATGGCGTCATTTCAGCACTCGACAAAATGTATATCTGAGGTGGCTTGGGCTTTTTTGTCTCTTCAAGATCCGCAAACATATCTTCATCAAACAAGCTTCCGGGATTGAACAAACGATCATCGTCTTCCCATGCGCCACCACCTAAAGTCAGTGACAACGCGAGTTCTTCCGGTAATTCAGTTGAAGAGGGGATTTTTTCAAATTCGACTTCTTGCCAACCTTCTGACTTAAGCGCCATCAGAACGTACGTCGATTTCTTTTCATCGACACGAACGCCAAAATCCAAGCCACTCAAAATAGCCTCTTCATTGAGTAATTGAACTCGTTGATAGAAGCTTTGAGCGTATTTTTTAGCGACATCTTTGCTATTGGTCGGAATAGTCGCGATCACCGCGACCGCCGTTACTGACAGTAATACCAACACCAAAAGAATCTCAATCAAGGTGAAACCTGGCTGTGTTTGCTTAGTTTTCACCTTGTAGACTCCATCTGTATACGTCTTACCATCAATAACGTATCAACTAACACGAACTGTTCAATCAACAGGAACTTATCAAGCGACAATAAACCGAAGCTTATTGGAAATCTTGCATGTTCCAGTTACCGATATCCGCAGCGATACCTTCACCACCTTCTTGGCCGTCAGCACCAAGCGTAAAGATATCGATAGTACCGTTATCACCTGGGCTTAGGTATTGGTACTCATTGCCCCATGGGTCGTTAGGCAGACGCTTAATGTAGCCACCGTCACGGTAGTTACGAGGCTCTGGACTGCTTGGCTTAGAAACCAATCCATCAAGGCCTTGATCCGTTGTTGGGTAAACACTGTTATCCAGTTTGTACATATCTAGCGCGTTCTCTAGCGCCACGATATCCGTGATGGCTTTCTGTTGATCCGCCTTCTCTTTGTTACCCAAAAGGTTAGGAACAACAAAGCTAGCTAAAACACCAAGAATAACCACCACAACCATCACTTCCAATAGAGTAAAGCCTGACTGTTTTTTCATTTTATTTTTCATTATTTTCTCCAAATTACAGATAGCGAGTTGACGGTAATAATGCCCTTCTTCTCGATAATCCAAAAACTAACGCCTGATGAGCAGTAGGTTAACCACTCATTAAATTGTTCATTTCAAGCATTGGCATCAGTGTCGCCATCACGATAAACAGCACCAAACCGGCCATCAACGCGATAAGCGCTGGGGTGAAAATGCCTAACGCGATATTGACCGTCGACTCAAAGCTTTGGTCTTGGTTGTCTGCCGCTCTTGTCAGCATCTGTTCCAACTGACCACTCTGCTCACCACTGGCAATCATATGCAGCATCATCGGTGGAAAGAGTTTGGTTTGATCCAACGCTTTACGTAGGCTTGCGCCTTCTCTAACGCTGTCTGAAGCCTGTAATACTTGTTGTTTCACATGTTGATTCGACATCACATCAACCGCGACCTTCATCCCTTCAAGGATTGGAATCGCACTCGAGGTACAAATTGAGAGTGTTCGTGCAAAACGAGAGGTATTGATCCCTTTCGCAATCTTGCCGATCAGCGGAATACTTAATAGTTTGCGATCCCAGTTCATGCGAACACCCGGCTTTTTTAGCGCGGTCTTAATCAACACAATCACACCAATGATCAACAACAGTAATTGGATGCCCCAATTCTGGATAAATTCACTCGATGCCAATAAAAATTGTGTCGACTGAGGAAGCTCTTGGCCCATTTGGATAATAGGCTCGACGATCTTAGGTACCACGGTTGCCAACAGGAACGAAACAATCGTCACCGCAAACACCACCAGCACCACAGGGTAGATCATCGCTTGTAGCAGCTTAGAGCGCATCTTCTGACGATTTTCTGCGTAATCGGCCAGTCGCTCCAATACCGCATCTAAGTGACCAGACTTCTCACCCGCCGCAACCATGGCCCTAAACAGTTCATCGAAGATGTATGGATAATCAGACAAGCTATCCGCTAGCGAGTAACCTTCTGTCACTTTAGATCGGACTGCCAGTAACATAGTTCGAATACGTGGCTTTTCAGACTGCTCAGCGACCGCTTTCAAGCACTCTTCTAGCGGCATGCCTGATTGAACGAGCGTGGATATTTGACGAGTAATCAACGCAAGATCTGGCGTACTGATACCACGCTTAAAGCTGGTCGAAGGCTGAGTACCTTTCGCATTTTTCGCCTTAGCTTCGGTCATCTCAACCGGCATTAAACCTTGTTCTTTTAAACGTTGGCGAGCCTGACGAGCATTATCCGCTTCAATCGAGCCCTTTTTGCTCTTACCTTTGGCATCCAGCGCTTTGTATTCAAATGCCGCCATACTAGACTTCCTTAGTCACTCGCATCACTTCTTCTAAGGACGTTACCCCTTTCAGAACTTTGCTCAAGCCATCATCTCGAATACTTGGGGTTGTGCCACGAATCGCTTTCTCAATTGCCTGTTCTCCAGCTTCACTGTGAATCAGCTCTTGTACCGAATCGTCAATCATCAGTAGCTCATGAATACCGGTACGACCTCGATAACCTTTATGGCCACACTCTTCACAACCTTTTGCATGGTAAAGTGTGAGGCTCTCTTTCTTCTTCATACCAAACAGCTTTTTCTGTTCTTTATCGGCTTCGTAAGGTTCTTTACAGTCGTTACACAGAGTACGAACCAAGCGCTGAGCCAAAACACCCAGCAGAGAAGAAGAGATCAAGAAAGGTTCAATGCCCATATCACGCAGACGCGTGATCGCACCGATTGCCGTATTGGTGTGAAGAGTCGACATGACCAAGTGACCCGTCAAAGAGGCTTGAACAGCGATCTCAGCAGTCTCTAAATCACGGATCTCACCAATCATTACCACATCGGGATCTTGACGAAGAATCGCACGTAAGCCGCGCGCAAAGGTCATATCAACCTTAGGGTTTACCTGTGTTTGACCAATACCATCAATATCAAATTCGATTGGGTCTTCAACGGTAAGGATGTTGCGTTCGTTACTGTTGAGTTCTTGCAGGCCAGCGTACAAGGTCGTTGATTTACCCGAACCCGTAGGACCGGTAACCAAGATAATACCGTGTGGGCGCTGAATAAGTTTACGGAAGTTCTCGTGGTTCTCTGCCGTCATACCCAAACTGTGTAGATCTAGGCGAGTGGCGTTTTTATCCAACAGACGCATTACCACACGTTCACCGTGTGAAGAAGGCATGGTAGATACACGCACATCAACCGCTCGGCCACCGATACGTAGAGAAATACGACCGTCTTGTGGCACGCGTTTTTCCGCAATATCCAGCTTAGCCATAACCTTGACACGCGAAACCAACAGCGGAGCCAACTTACGGCTTGGTGCTAATACATCGCGCAGCACACCATCAATACGGAAACGGATCGACAGTGACTTTTCGAAGGTTTCGATATGAATATCCGAAGCGCCTTCTTTAATCGCCTCACCCAACATCGCATTAATTAACTTGATGATCGGTGCGTCGTCTTCTGATTCAAGCAAGTCTTCGTCTTGTGGCAACTCTTCCGCTAACGAGAAAAAGTCGTCATTGTCGGCACCAATATCTTCCATTAACTGTCGAGCTTCCGACGAGTCACGCTGATACGCGTCCGTCAGTTTTTTATCAAATTCGTCTGCGCTGATCGCTTGTGGCGTGAAGCCATTTTTCACAACACGGCTCACTTCAATGATCGCCGCCGATTTCAGAGGTTCAACATAATAAAGTACTGGCGCGCGCTCCGGGTGCTGATATTCCAACACCATCTTGTAGCGATTCGCAAAGCTAAACGGCAAGCGCTGATAAGTACGTGCCGCCCCTACCAATTCAGCCATTATTCTGCTTCCATTTGATCGATGAAGGCTTGGATTTCAGCAGGATGATTCATGCTATCGCCAAACTTAGGAAGTACTGGAATATTATCGTTATCCATCAGTTTCAAGCCTTGCTCTGCCTTGTACAGTTGCTCAGCACGGATAAAGTTGTATTTGCGTTGTGTGATACCATCTGCAGTCATGCCATCCCGAATAATGGTTGGCTTGATAAATACCATTAGGTTCTTTTTCTCAACCTGAGTACTGGTTGATTTGAACAGGTGTCCAAGAACAGGAATATCACCCAAGAATGGGACCTTAGACTCACTCTCCAGTGCACGCTCGTCAATCAAGCCCCCCAACACCAGCATTTGACCATCTTGAACAATCACTGACGTATTTAGCTGACGCTTAGCAAAACGAACATCTACGGCCCCGTTTGCCCCTAATACGTTCGATACTTCTTGTTCTATTTGCAGTTGAACCGAGTCACCTTCATTGATTTGTGGCACCACTTTAAGCTTGATGCCCACTTCTTTACGTTCAACCGTTTGGAATGGGTTGTCGTTACTTGAACCCGCTGTCGAACCGGTTAAAACAGGAACCTCTTCACCAACGATAAACGACGCTTCGCCGTTATCCATCACCGTAATACTTGGAGAAGACAGAATGTTTGAGTTTGAATCGGTTGCTACCGCACTGATCAAGGCAGTCCAGTCACCCATGACCACGCTCATAGCTGCACCATTAACACCAGACAGTGCAGAAGCCAAGGTTGAATAGTCACCCTTTTTTGTCGTGGTTTCATTACGTAGGAACTTATTATCCTTATTGTAAATAGCTTTAGTTGTTGTCGAGTCTTTTGCTTCTTCTAGACCTACCATCACACCGCCAATCGATGCACCGGTATTGCTGTACTGAATCATGGCACCCGTTTCTAGGTTGCCCCACTGCACACCTAGGTTAACGCCGTCACCTTCTGCCATTTCAACAATTAAGGCTTCAATCAAAACTTGAGCACGACGGATATCGAGTTGAGCGATCACGTCTTGCAGCGCGTTCATGATGTCTGGCTGTGCGGTAATCACCAACGAATTAGTATCACTATGAGCGGAAATCATCACTTGGTTTCGCTGCGATGAACTGCCTTTAGTTGATGTTTGTTTCTCTGATTGCAGATTGTCAGACACGCCTTTCAGCACATCGACTAAGTCTTCCGCTTTTGCGTATTTAAGGTAGATAACTTGGTTGTTACCCTTAGTCGCCATTTCCACATCAAGCTGTTCAATCAACTTTCTTAAACGACTGCGTACTTTAGGGTCGCCTGAGATAAGAATTGCATTGGTACGCTCATCGGCAACTAATTTAGGCTGTAGGAAGGCAGGGGTGTTTTTAGCATCTGTGGTTTTGCTTAACGCATCAACAATACGTACCATTTCTGCCGCAGAGGCATTCTTTAGCTCAACGACTTCAATCTCTTTATCACCCGCTTGGTCAACACGCTTGATGATTTCAGCTAAACGGTTTACTACCGCCGCTCGGCCTGTAATAAGGATGATGTTGGCTGGGTCGTAGTGCACAACGTTACCCGCGCCTGCATTGTCGTTTAGTTGACGAAGCAGAGGAGAAAGTTCACGCACCGAGACATTACGAACCGTCACAACACGTGTCACCACGTTGTCGCCTTTGATCGTATCACTGTCTCCAACGACTGGAATTGCCGATGTTTTCGAATCCTTGGCCTTGATGATCTTAAGAACACCCGAGTCCATTTCGACAACCGCGTAGCCATACACTTCCAATACGTTTAGGAAGAAGCTGTAATATTGCTCTTCATTGAGTACGTCGTAGCTGCGTACATCGATTTTTCCGCGCACCGAAGGGTCAACGATGATCGTCTTCTCTAGGTTACGACCAACAATATTAATAAACTCTTGAATATCAGTGCCTTTAAAGCTGGCACTAAAATCACTCGCGATGGCTGCGGGTGTGCAGATTAAGCTTCCTGCCAATAACCATGCACTTTTCTTAAACCAATGCTTCACGTACTTCTCCTACACTTTCGTCCTTCGTTAGACGCAAAGTTTTAAAATTCAATAAACACTTCATGTTGTTGACCATCTCTCTCGACGACGAGGTTTAGCTCTGTCAGCTCTGAGATAGAACGGAATATGTTGCCCATAGCAGCAGGGTCTGTCAGGTCTTGTCTATTTAACTGAGTGGCAATATCTCCGTTTTGGAGCCCAACAGAGTTAAAAAGTTCTGAATCTTTGCCAGGGCTCACACGATAACCAATCACTTTATCGTCGCGTTTCACCTGAGACAGTCGAACATATTGGAAGATTTGTTGCGGATCTTTCATTATCTTCGCTTTAATTTCATCTAGCTTTTGCTCTGCTGAAGCAGGGTTATTACCACGAACCGAAGAAGAAGCGCGAGGTGGCGCAGGGGCTGAGACAGCTAAACGCTTGTACTCAATACCTTCAAGCATCAAGGTTTCGTCTCGACCTGAGTTATCAATGATAACGCGATCGATTAATACCGCTTTTAACTTGGCTCGAGTGCCTTCAATCTCTTCATTAATTCCGTAGGTCGCTTGCGTGCCGCGATTGGCGATCACCGCTAAGCTCAGTTTTGGATTCGAGCTCGCTACTGCACCCACTAAAACGAGATTTAATCGCGTCTTAGGCGCATCTTGGATAACTTGCTGTTCAACCACTGCGGGCGTGCTTGGGTTGTAAGCACCAAACATGTTGCTCTGCTGCAAAGAAGAGATATCAAGGGTCGATTGAGGTGCTGAAGATGATGAAGCGGTTGCTGCCCAAGGCGCGACAGTTTGCTCAGCAGGTTCGATAAACCATGCAAGCTGTCCTAAAATCCATGCGGAAGCTGCAATCAATACACAACAGATCGCTAAGCTTAGTTTCTGCTGAAGTACAAATCCATTCTCTAATAAGCGGCTCAACATAGGAGAATTCCCTACGCGATTTTTGAGCTCTAAAAAGTTCACTTTCCTAGTCCCTTTTCATGACGACAAACGCTGCAAATCATTAAACTTTCAGCTTTTTTATTCATTCGTTCGATACCAAGCTTATTTAAGCAATAAGATCCTGAACTATATCATAGCAAATCGATAAATCGGCATAACATGGCTATTTTGTATTATGACTTGAAAAAAATGCTAACCGCCTCCACTTTAAGCTTCTACTTAATGTGATAAGCATCATCAAAAACATGTTGCGCACTGTTCATTACAGTTAAACCGCATTCATTTCTCACTTAATAAGGCACAGCCCTATATGAAAACTGCTAATGAAGCTGTCAGACTCGATAAATGGTTGTGGGCAGCTCGTTTTTACAAAACCCGGTCTATTGCTCGCAACATGGTCGATGGTGGCAAAGTCCACTATAATGGTCAGCGCAGCAAGCCAAGTAAAATTGTCGAACTTGGAGCAGTGATTACCCTGCGCCAAGGTAATGAAGAAAAGACGGTGACAATCGAGAAAATCTCGGCCCATCGTGGTGGAGCTCCTATAGCTCAAACCCTCTATGAAGAAACCACCGAGAGCTTGGCAAAGAGAGAAGAGTTTGCAACACAACGTAAACTGAACGCTCATAGCCCAGCACCAGAACGTCGCCCAGATAAAAAGCAACGTCGTGACATCATCAAGTTCAAGACTCAATAAGCTAGAAGGAATAGCCAAATGGCCAACCCAATGTCTACAAGTAATGTTTTAAATCGCTACCTATTTGAAGACCTATCAGTTCGTGGTGAATTGGTACAGATGGACGAAGCGTACCAACAGATTATTTCTAGCAAGGAATACCCAGCGCCAGTACAAAAGCTGTTGGGTGAGCTACTGGTTTCAACGACGCTACTAACAGCGACTCTAAAGTTTGAAGGCTCTATCACGATGCAACTGCAAGGTGATGGCCCTGTATCTCTCGCTGTTATTAATGGCGATAACGATCAGAAGATCCGTGGCGTTGCTCGCTTTGATGGTGACATTGCCGACGACGCTGGCCTGCACGATCTAATAGGTAAAGGTCACCTAGTGATCACTATCGATCCTAAGAAAGGTGAGCGTTACCAAGGTATCGTTGGTCTTGAAGGTGACACTTTAGCTGAAGTCCTTGAAGGTTACTTCGCAAACTCTGAACAGCTAAAGACACGTCTATGGTTGCGCACGGGCGAGCATGAAGGTAAAGCACACGCTGCTGGTATGTTGCTACAAGTGATGCCAGACGGCACCGGTACGCCAGACGACTTCGAGCACCTAGAGCAGCTAACTGACACAGTTAAAAATGAAGAGCTATTCACTCTAGAAGCAAACGAACTGCTTTACCGTTTGTACAACCAAGAGAAAGTACAACTGTTCACACCACAACCGGTTGAATTCTTCTGTGGTTGTTCACGTGACCGAAGCGGTGCCGCTATCATTACTGTCGCTCAAGAAGAGATCTACGACATTCTTAGCACGGAAGGTAGCGTTGCTCTACACTGCGATTACTGTGGCACAAACTACTCGTTCGACAAGAATGATGTTGACGCTCTGTATGCAGAAGCAGCAGATAAAGGCAGCAATACGGTTCATTAATTTACGGCGTACCAAAAACACGTAATTTACCCCAAAAAGGTCAGCACAACGCTGGCCTTTTTTGTGATCAAAATATCGCAAACTCCGTAACATCTCGTAATAAAATCACCTCTTAATTTTAATCAATTAATAATGTTCTCTCCTCTAGCGCAAAGGTTTGCGTACAGGATAGACTAGTCAGGCCAATATGTGATGAGGCGCTTAAAACCCCATGGTTAATATGGATATTTTTTGAGCTATATCCCTGTTTCCCCCGAGCCTCGTTGCTAGCATGGTGAGCAGATAACAATAAAAAATTAATACAAAATCCCTACAAAATATCCTACAAGGAGCACCTATGACCGTTATGGAACATACTAAGGCTGCACAAATTGATCTAACTAAGCACGGACTGACTGGCGTTACTGAAGTTCTTCGTAACCCTAGCTACGAGCAGTTATTCGTTGAAGAGACACTGCCAGGTTTGGAAGGCTACGAAAAAGGCGTAGTAACGGAACTAGGCTCTGTTGCGGTTGACACTGGTATCTTTACTGGCCGCTCACCAAAAGATAAGTACATTGTTAAAGATGACACCACGCACGATACCATGTGGTGGTCAGATCAAGGCAAAAACGACAACAAACCGATTACAACTGAAGTATGGGATGAGCTTAAAGAGCTTGTGACAACTCAGCTATCTGGCAAGCGCCTGTTTGTCATCGACGGTTACTGTGGTGCTAACCCTGATACGCGCTTAAGTGTACGTATTATTACTGAAGTAGCGTGGCAAGCGCACTTCGTTAAGAACATGTTCATTCGTCCAACAGACGAAGAGCTAGCAACGTTCGAACCTGATTTCGTGGTAATGAACGGTGCTAAAACAACTAACCCTAACTGGGAAAAGCAGGGGCTAAACTCTGAAAACTTCGTTGCTTTCAACCTAACAGAGCGCGTTCAAATCATCGGTGGTACTTGGTACGGCGGTGAAATGAAGAAAGGCATGTTCGCAATGATGAACTACTTACTTCCTCTGCAAGGCATTGCTTCAATGCACTGTAGTGCTAACGTCGGTGAAGAAGGCGATGTAGCGATTTTCTTCGGCCTATCAGGTACCGGTAAAACAACCCTATCAACCGATCCTAAGCGTGAGCTAATCGGTGATGATGAGCACGGTTGGGATGACGATGGTATCTTCAACTTCGAAGGTGGTTGTTACGCCAAGACCATTCGCCTATCTAAAGAAGCAGAACCTGAAATCTACAATGCTATCCGTCGCGATGCGCTACTAGAAAACGTAACGGTTCGTGGCGATGGTTCTATCGATTTTGATGACGGCTCAAAAACCGAGAACACTCGTGTTTCTTACCCGATTCACCATATCGACAACATCGTTAAGCCAGTATCAAAAGCCGGTCACGCTCAAAAGGTTATCTTCCTGACTGCTGATGCATTTGGTGTGTTACCACCTGTTTCTAAACTGACTCCAGAGCAAACGAAGTACCACTTCCTATCTGGCTTCACTGCGAAACTAGCAGGTACAGAGCGTGGTATTACTGAACCAACACCAACGTTCTCTGCGGCATTTGGTGCAGCATTCCTAACTCTTCACCCAACTCAGTACGCTGAAGTACTTGTGAAGCGTATGGAAGCGGCGGGCGCTGAAGCTTACCTAGTGAACACAGGTTGGAATGGCACAGGCAAACGTATCTCAATCCAAGATACTCGTGGCATCATCGACGCTATCCTAGATGGCTCAATCGACAACGCTGAGACTAAGGTTATCCCTATGTTTAACCTAGAAGTACCACTAGCGTTGCACGATGTTGACCCAGCGATTCTTGATCCACGTGACACGTACACTGACCCACTACAATGGGAAAGCAAAGCGAAAGATCTAGCAGAGCGTTTCATCAACAACTTTGATAAGTACACAGACAACGCTGAAGGTAAGTCACTGGTTGCGGCTGGCCCTCAACTGGACTAACCCAACATCTGCTCGGGCCAAGCTAAAAGCGAACGCCCAATTTAAAGTGATATTTTTGTAGCAAGCCCCTCTTTTGAGGGGCTTTTTTGTTGCTGCTTGTCCCTTTTTGTTCCACTCTGTTTTGAGACGATTGAAATTTAAGGCTTTCAGGGAATGAAAAAGGTATTCATGGTGTTCGGCATTGCGTTGGCTATCGCCGTTGCAACTATCGCAGCATTGCTATTAAGCCTGCAAACCCAATACCGCGCGGATGTTACTAACTTTTTTATCAAACATGCGATTGAACAACCTGTGCTCATTGAAGATGTTGAGTACCAGGCGCCTTATCACATCACCTTAATGGGCATTACCCAAAGCCAACCTGAAAAACAAACACCGCTGTATATCGACAAGGTTGACCTTTGGTTCAGCTCAGACTCTATTCTTGAAACTAAGCTGGTTTTGGACTCAGTATTGATCAGCGGACTGCAGTTAGAAGCCGACGACCTAGAAACGCTCGCCTCTTTATTTACCCAGCCAAGCATTAAGATCCACCAGCTGGCCATCAACAATCTCGACTTTTCAACCCCAGACTTTAACGCGCGAGGCATCGATCTTCAGATCTCCGACCCAACGTGGAACAACGACAACTCACTTCTACCTTATGGAAAAACCCAACTTTCTGCTTCACAGCTGTATTGGCAAGGCGAAGCGTTCGATAACCTGTTGATTGACCTAGATCTTAAACCAAGTGATAGCACCCTGTATGGCGCTTCGTTTGACTGGCGTGGTGCCAAAATTTCTGGTCAAGCAGAGCAGTATCAGCAAGATTGGTCGTTGGTGAATGTGACCGTCGATGGCTTACGACTCAATCAGAAACAGACCCAAAGCCTACTAAGCAAAGAGTGGGATGTGGCAGGTATTCAGATCAATCACATCAATAGCTTAGATATTCTGCGTACCGATGTAGAGTGGCAAGACGGCCACCTCGCAGCTTTTGATGCCTCACTAGAAAATATCCAACTGCCTTTTGAGCTGTGGAAGCAACAGAAAGCCATTTTCTCTCTGCAAGCAGAGGGAGTGACCATTGATGAAGACATGTTCATCGAGCCAAGTATCAAGCTCAATTTAGATCCGAACCAGATTCTGATTGAAGACTTCTATACTCAATTCCTACAGGGCACTGTTCAACTTAATGGCAAAGTAACCCCTAACAGCATTCAATTAGCACAGCTCGACCTGCAAGGTATAAAGTGGATTACGGAAAGCCAAGATAGGCCTCTACCCGCCACTCGCTTGATACCTTGGCTCACGCAGCTCCAGAATGTCGAAATCAGCCGAATTAACATAGAACGCAGCCAACTTATCCAACTCGCACAAAAGCCTTACTGGCAGGTCTCAGGATTACATGTCGAGGGGCATCAAGTTCAACTGCTGCAAGATAGAAAACTGGGCCTGTGGCAAGGGAAGTTGATGGCGAGCGCCAATGATGCCAGCTACCAAAATATTCTCAGCGCACAGCCTGTGGTTGAGATGAATAGCGAGCAAGGGAAATGGACGCTGACACGTCTGTTTGCGCCACTCAGGAATGGCTACATTGAAGCCAATGCAACGCTCGATTTTAACCAAATCAGTAAGCCATGGAGCTTAGAGATCTCTGCCGATGGATTACCGATAGCACCCATGTTACAGCAACTTAAACTACCGCTCGACGCAACCGGTTATGGCGAATTTGAACTTCAAGCTGCGGGTTTATACGGCGATTCATTAATGCTCGGCTATTCCACAACAGGTCAACTCACTGGTAGCGTTCGCCAAGGTGTGATGACCTTTAATGATAAGCTTTCTGAAACATCGACTGATAACGTATTTGAAATCCCAGAGCTCAATGCGAATTTTGACCGTGGACGCTTCACACTTGAACCAGTGCACATTATTGGTGCATCGGCAGCAGAGCAAAGCGAACAAAGGATTCAAACGTTAAATGGCGAAATGTCTGGGGAGCTCGACTTGCTAAAAGCAGAGCAACACACTCTCTCTATTTCACTATCCGACCCATGCCACCAAATATCAGGAAAGCTCACCCAAGCTGAATATTCCGAGATTAACGACTGCCAACAAAAAAGCGCCACTCCACAAGAGTAGCGCCTTCTATCTGTATCTTTATCTGCTAGCCATTGTCAGCTATATGCTTACGTTGGATTCTATTGATAATCTCTTTTTGTAGTCAGGTATCAGCATATAGGTTCCTGTAAACTCAACCGCCTCCACGTCGCCACTGTTAATGGTCACGTGAATGATGATACGAGCTTTTCTGCCAGACGCGAGGCGATCTAAATCGCCACTGATCCCATCCAATGACGTGGATGCCACTGGATTTTGCTCAACTGGATGACGATAACGAATATTACTATCTGCTAGTACGATATCACCAGTCAACCCACGCTCCTTCATTAGTAGCCAAGTCATACCCCAACCGGTTAAGGTCGCCAAGGTAAAGGCTGAGCCAGCAAACATGGTGTTATGAGGGTTAAGGTTTGGATTCAACTGAGCACTACACTCGAACTGATAACCCGTGTATTGGTTAATCTTGATGCCCATCTTGTCACTGATCGGGATCTGATGCTCCCAGCGCTGTTGAAGCTCATTACACCATTCTGGTTTGCGCAGTACATCAGCCATCGGATCAAGAGGTTTTACCATCTGTTGGTGACGCACAGGCCCGCGTTGGTCGTTAATCTCACCACGACGCTCAAACTCATTCTTCTCATAGAATGAGATCGCATCTTCACGAGCATTACACACCAAACGCTTCGCCCCTTCTTGGCGTGCCAGTGACTCTAGCGCAACCAAGATAAGTGAGCCCATGCCTTTGCTTTGGCGAGAGTTCTTCACCGCCATATAGCGAATCTGCCCCTCTAGATCTGGGGTGATATAGAGACGACCAATCGCCATCGGGCGACCTCGACCATCAACAATCATGCGATGGTGACTCATTGGGTCATATTCATCGCGCTCTGAACCGACCGGCATTCGCCAAGGTTCGCGGAGCATTTGCCAGCGAAAATGGTAATACTTGTTCAGTTGATTTTCGGTGGTCGGGGTTATGAGTTTAAACATGCTTATTCCTTTAAGCCTAAACCTGCAGCCAGAATGTCACTGGGCCATCATTAACCAAAGACACTTTCATGTCGGCTGCGAATCGGCCACGTTCCGTTGGCAACACTGATTCACATTGGTCAGAGAAGTAGTTGTAAAGACGCTCTGCATCTTCTGGGTGAGCACCGCGAGAAAATCCAGCTCGTGTCCCTTTCTTGGTGTCAGCTGGCAAAGTGAATTGAGACACCACTAATACCTTACCTTCTACCTGCTTCACGTTAAGGTTCATTTTATCGTCTTCATCTCCAAAGACACGATAAGTGGTCACTCGTTCCATCAAACGTTTGGCTTTGGCTTCGTCATCACCTTTTTCTACACCTAACAGAACTAATAAGCCTTGCTCAATCTCACCCACTACTTCGCCATCAACACGGACGGCAGCTTCACTTACTCTCTGGATCAGTGCTATCACTGTTGTTTCCTTGCTCTGTAATTTTGTCTTTATCCGACGAGTGTACCATTTCTTGAGAGTCACTCCACTGTTCCTGCTCGCCCAACGCGGCCGTCACTTCAGCACCCACTAACACAATCAACCAGCACAAATAGACCCAAACAAAAAGAATGGGAATCGCCGCTAATGCGCCATAAATCAACTGGTAAGACGGAAACTGAGTAATGTAAGCTGCAAAGCCTTTCTTGCTGAGTTCGAACAACAGAGCCGCCACTAGAGAGCCAGCTGCCGCCTGAGAAAAGTGAATCTTTTTGTTGGGAACCAACAGATACAGACCGAAAAACGCAAAGAATGAGGTAATCAAAGGGAGCTTGCGAATCACTGTATTAAAAGCACTCGACACGACTTCGTTTTGTAACAAGTTTAATGATGTCACATACGACGTTGCAGCAATGCTCGCTCCGATCAAAATAGGCCCAAGTGTTAGCACCATCCAATACATCGAAAAAGACAACACAGCACGTCGCTTTTCCGTTACTCGCCAGATGTAGTTTAGGTTTTTATCAATATTGGAGATCAGCATCAGAGCGGCAATGAATAAGAACACACTGCCCACCGCCGTCATCTTGCCGGTATTAGCAACAAACTCCAGTAAAGCACCATGCACCGCGTCCCCGGAAGCGGGAACAAAGTTGGTAATAACGAAGTTTTGAATCACTAAACCAACATCAGCAAAAACTGAAAATGACGACAAAATAGAGAGCAAAACCGTCAACATCGGTACGATCGAGAGCAAAGTAATGTACGCCAAGTACCCCGCATTCACATTAACTCTATCGTGCGTCATCCGCGTAAGAAGATAGCGGGAAAACTGGATGCTTCCTGTAGCTGCCTTTTTTATCTTCAACTTGTAACTCCCTGGTAACTCGTTCATAGTCCTAATTAATATTCCGTTATATTAATCACAGTAAGTAAATGTTCAAAAATAGCGTAGGAAAAAGGCTTGAGAACAAGGCAGAGTTTTGTGATAAGTAGTTATTCTACAATCAAAAACTCTAACGCCGTTATCGAGCATTTTAACAAGCTAGGTTGAGCAGTTATTTACTACGATTGATATTATTTAACTATAGGAAACTAGGATGCCTTATTTAATAGTTATAGTCCTCTCTATTTTTACTCTTACTGGATGCCAATCAGCTTATTACTCCGCAATGGAGCAAGTGGGTTACCACAAGCGTGACATTATGGTCGACAGAGTGGAAGACGCTAAAGAGTCGCAACAGGACGCTCAGGAAGAGTTTACTAGCGCACTTGAAGCTTTGAGTAGCCTGACTAATTTTAGTGGCGGCGACCTTGAAGACATGTACAACAAGATTAATGATAAATACCAAGACAGTGAGAAAGCCGCACAAAATGTCAGTGACCGAATTGCTGCGATTGAAGATGTGTCGGATGCGCTATTTGCAGAGTGGCAGGGAGAGTTGGACCTTTACACCAGCGATTCACTGCGTCGTTCAAGTGAGAAAAAGCTGCGTGAAACCAAATCATCTTACCAGACCATGCTGTCAGCGATGAAACGGGCTGAGAAGAAAATGGATCCGGTACTCAACACTCTTCGCGACAACACGCTTTATCTCAAACACAACCTCAATGCGAGTGCCGTTGGTTCATTGCAGGGAGAGTTTATGAGCTTAGAAAAAGACATCGCCTACGCGATAGAACAGATGAATGCGGCGATAGCAGAATCGGATAAGTTCTTGGCTCAACTGAACCAGAAGTAGCACTACAGAGAAACAACAGCATGCAGCCTATCATTATTACTGGCGGCCCCGGAGCCGGAAAAACAACTCTGATTAATGCCTTGGGTGACATAGGTTACCCAACCTTCGCAGAATCCTCTCGCCAATTGATAGAACAACAGAGCCAACTTGAGAACGGTATCTTACCTTGGTTAGACCTACCGGGCTTTGCTCGCTTGTGTTTAGACGTGATGAGCGAGCAAAAAGAGCAAGCGAAGCAGCACCAAATTGCTTTTCTTGACCGTGCGACTCCAGATATCTGTGGTTACTTAGCTCAGGCTAATCTTGAGATTGATGCGAACTACCGAGAAGCGAGCCAAGGCTACCACTCACAAGTCTTGTTCTGTCGTCCTGAGGCATCGATTTACGTACAAGATGATGTGAGACCTTATCCGTTTGAGGAAGCGTTAGACATTCACCACGCGCTAGTCAGAGTCTATCAAGAGCTTGGCTATGAGGTTGTCGAGGTGCCATTTATATCAGTCGATGAGCGGCTTCAATTCGTTGAGCGTTACTTAGGTATCAAAAGCTAGATCCCCAACTCGGTCGTCCCTCCCTCTTGAGGATGACGAATACTTAAACGCCTTTCGTATCTCGCATCTCGTTTACCCGTATCAACTCTAACACCACATAAAACAAAAGCCCCGAGCAGCTAGGCTACTCGGGGCTTTCTTATTTATTCTAAAACCTATTGCTTGAATAGCTAGAAGCTAGTCATCTGGCGATTAAGCCTTAGCTGGACGTGCTGCACGCTTACGTTCGTTTTCAGTAAGAAGCTTCTTACGGATACGTACGTTTAGTGGCGTTACTTCTACTAGTTCATCTTCATCGATAAACTCAAGAGCTTGCTCTAGAGTGTGCTTGATCGGTGGAGAAAGAACTTGTGCTTCATCAGTACCAGATGCACGAACGTTCGTTAGTTGCTTACCTTTCAGACAGTTTACTGTCAGGTCGTTTGAACGGTTGTGAATACCGATTACTTGACCTTCATAAACTTCATCAGCGTGCTCTGTAAATAGACGACCACGAGCTTGAAGGAAGAACAATGCGTAAGTCAGTGCTTTACCAGTCGCGTTCGAGATTAGAACACCGTTGTTACGTTGACCAATGATACCGCCTTTGTAAGGACCGTAGTGATCGAACGAGTGGTAAATAAGACCAGAACCAGACGTCATTGTAAGGAATTCAGTTTGGAAACCGATAAGACCACGAGAAGGCATCATGAAGTCCATGCGAACACGGCCTTTACCATCTGGTGCCATATCTGTTAGCTCACCCTTACGTAGACCGATGCTTTCCATGATCGCACCTTGGTGCTCTTCAACTACATCGATAGTAACCGTTTCGAACGGTTCCATTTTCTGACCATCTTCTTCTTTGATGATTACTTCTGGACGAGATACTGCTAGCTCGAAACCTTCACGACGCATGTTTTCGATCAGGATAGAAAGGTGAAGTTCACCACGGCCTGATACGCGGAAACGGTCTGGACTTTCAGTTTCTTCAACACGTAGTGCAACGTTATGAACCAATTCTTTTTCAAGACGCTCAAGGATGTTACGTGAAGTTACAAACTTACCTTCTTTACCCGCGAACGGAGAAGTGTTTACTTGGAAAGTCATTGTTACTGTTGGTTCATCAACAGATAGAGGTTCCATTGCTTCAACAGTGTTTACGTCACAGATAGTGTCTGAAATTTTCAGCTCACCAAGACCTGTGATTGCAATGATGTCGCCAGCGTTAGCCTGTTCTACTTCGTGACGCTCAAGGCCTAGGTAACCAAGTACAGTACCTACTTTACCGTTACGTTTTTTGCCTTCAGCATTCACGATAGTTACTTGTTGGTTTGGCTTAACCGAACCACGAGTAACACGAGCAACACCGATAACACCTACGTAAGAGCTGTAATCAAGTTGCGAAATTTGCATTTGTAGTGGACCGTCAAGGTCAACTGCTGGCGCTTCTACTGTATCAACAACAGCTTGGAACAATGGTTCCATGTTCTCGCCAGTTTCGCCTTCAGTCATTGTTGCCCAACCGTTTAGAGCTGAAGCGTAAACAACGGTGAAGTCTAGTTGCTCATCTGTAGCACCTAGGTTGTCGAAAAGGTCGAATACTTGATCCATAACCCAATCAGGACGAGCGCCTGGGCGGTCAATCTTGTTGATTACAACGATTGGCTTAAGACCGTGTGCGAATGCTTTTTGCGTTACGAAACGAGTTTGAGGCATTGGGCCATCAACTGCGTCAACGATAAGCAGAACAGAATCAACCATAGACATGATACGCTCAACTTCACCACCGAAGTCCGCGTGTCCCGGAGTATCTACGATGTTGATGCGGTAATCATTCCAGTTGATTGCTGTGTTCTTAGCAAGGATTGTAATGCCACGCTCTTTTTCGATGTCATTCGAATCCATGACACGCTCTTCAGCTTCACCACGAGACTCAAGAGTGCCTGACTGTTGTAGTAGTTTATCAACCAAAGTCGTTTTACCGTGGTCAACGTGCGCGATGATCGCGATATTTCTTAACTTATCAATCTGTGGAGTAGACATGGATTCTCGATTCACTCATAAAAGTAGCCGTCACTTATCTCAAAAGTTTGGATAATAACCGCTAGCTTGATTTAAAAAACGGTCAATAATATACCAGATTCTAGACAAAAACCCAGAAATATGTGATCTGAACCAAGGCTTTTTTCTTTATTAGCGATTCATATCCGCTTAACTTTGGTTCCGTACAGTGTCTAGTCGACTAATTCGTAGGGTTATCGAAAAGTATCACCCGCTAAGTGGGCAACCAAATCTCCGGTAAAATAACAAAAGTGGATTGACAACTTAGACAATTCATTGCTGAATGGTGTTCGCTTATGTCTCATATTGGTGCACAGATAAATAATTGCACCAATATCGTGCAATCAAAGATCATTTTGGTGCAAAAGTCAGAGTTCGCAAATCAAGAAAAAAAGTAAATCATTGAAATTAATGGAATAATTTTTTTGGCACGTTTTTGGCTATAGATAAATCAGCATCGATTAATGCACGTATAGACATTAATCAATGCTGGTTTCAACCGAATCGAGCTAATACCGAATTAATAACACTGGAGGTTATCCAAGATGTCAGTAGAAAATGTACTATCCCTGATCCAAGAGAACGAAGTTAAATTTATCGACTTACGTTTTACTGATACAAAAGGTAAAGAGCAGCACATCTCTATTCCTTCTCACCAAGTTGATGCAGACTTCTTCGAAGAAGGCAAAATGTTTGACGGCTCTTCAGTAGCTGGTTGGAAAGGCATTAATGAATCTGACATGGTAATGATGCCAGACGCAGCTTCTGCTGTACTGGACCCATTCACAGAAGATGCAACGCTAAACATCCGTTGTGACATCCTTGAGCCTGCAACAATGCAAGGCTACGACCGTGACCCACGCTCTATCGCTAAACGTTCTGAAGAATACCTACGTTCTACGGGTATCGCAGACACAGTTCTAGTGGGTCCAGAGCCAGAATTCTTCCTATTCGATGACGTTAAGTTCTCAAACGACATGTCTGGTTCTTTCTTCAAAATTGATGATGTAGAAGCAGCTTGGAACACAGGTTCTGACATCGAAGGCGGTAACAAAGGTCACCGTCCTGGCGTTAAAGGCGGTTACTTCCCAGTAGCTCCTGTCGATTCATCTCAAGATATCCGTTCAGCAATGTGTCTAGTAATGGAAGAGATGGGCCTAGTTGTTGAAGCTCACCACCACGAAGTTGCAACTGCGGGTCAAAACGAAATCGCAACTCGCTTCAACACGCTAACAACAAAAGCGGATGAGACTCAAATCTACAAGTACGTTGTACACAACGTTGCGCACGCATTTGGCAAAACAGCGACATTCATGCCTAAGCCACTAGTTGGTGACAACGGTTCTGGCATGCACGTTCACATGTCATTGAACAAAGATGGACAAAACTTGTTTGCTGGTGATAAGTACGGCGGCCTATCTGAAATGGCGCTTTACTACATCGGTGGTGTAATCAAGCACGCTCGTGCAATCAACGCATTTGCTAACCCATCAACGAACTCATACAAGCGTCTTGTACCTGGTTTCGAAGCACCTGTAATGCTTGCTTACTCAGCACGTAACCGTTCTGCTTCTATCCGTATCCCAGTAGTACCAAGCCCGAAAGCACGTCGTATCGAGCTACGTTTTGGTGACCCAGCAGCTAACCCATACCTATGCTACTCAGCAATGCTTATGGCTGGCCTTGACGGTATTAAGAACAAGATCCACCCTGGCGAAGCTATGGATAAAGATCTATACGACCTTCCTGCAGAAGAAGCAGCTGAAATCCCAACAGTTGCAGAATCTCTACAAGGTGCTCTAGCAGCACTTAACGAAGACCGTGAGTTCCTAACTGCTGGTGGCGTATTCTCTGACGACTTCATCGATTCTTACATCACACTGAAATCTGACGACGTACAGCGCGTGAACATGGCTACACACCCACTTGAGTTTGAACTGTACTACTCAGTTTAATCCTTAGTCGGTTAGCATGTAATTCTTACTGCAGTAAAGGCTATTGCAACATGTAAGAAGCACTAAAAAATATTAGGCTCGCCTCGCAGGCGGGCCTTTTTTCTATTCTCCCTCCCCCTGCTTCCTCGTACCATATCTTAAACAAAGCCCTCAGAGGCTGTTGCTATAAATACAATAAAATCAATAACAAAACTAACGTCAAACGTGAAAACACCTAACGGTGGAAAGAGGCTAACGATATGAAAAACATACTGTTCCTAATCGGATTAACAGTCGCATTCTCGTGCTCTGCTCAAACGGTGTACACCTGGGAAGATGAGGATGGTGTGCTTCACTTTAGTGATACCCCTACCGATCAAGGTGCGGAGGCTCTTCGCCTACCTGACGTACAAGCTTCCGCACCAGCCCCTAAATTTGAGGCCTCAACGCCTGTTGACGCTGCAGATCCCTCTACAAGTAAAACGGCAACACCAGCTCAAGCTCAGAAAAAAACAGATAACACGAAACGAGAGGTACCCGCTCAGTTAGCCCTCAGCATGCTGACTCCAGTTCATGATCAAACCATCCGCAGCAACCGTGGCTTAATCCCAATAAAAATAAAACTCAACCGCAAGCTTGGTATTGGAGAGCAGTTGCAACTGATGCTCGATGGTCGTCGTTATGGCGCTCCACAAACCCAACCTAACTGGGAATTGAAAGGTATCGATCGAGGCACTCACACCATTGCAATTCAAGCACATAGAAGCGGCAAGCTTATTGCATCTACTAGTCCAGTCACCGTGTATTTACATCGAGCGACGCTCAAGTAAGCCAATGTGTTAAAAGAGGCCAAATTACCTCTACTTTTCACCTGTTCGAAGCAGCTTTCAGCAACTCTAATGAATTATCTTTAGCTTCTGGTTGATATGCGCCATACTTGAACTTAGCTTCGCACCAATTTGGTGCAGTGAGAAAAACACCAGTTCAAGGACGAAATAGTGAATCGATCAGCCAAAAGCGACAGCATAGATACACATCATCTTTCCAGCGCCATTCTCGACAATATGGTGACCTCAACATTGATGCTCGATGAGCAACTGTATGTCCGATATGCCAACCCGGCGGCTGAACAACTCTTTTCGCAAAGTGCACGACGTATCGTTGATCACCCTCTGAGCCAACTTATCCAGCACGCCTCACTGGATTTAGCGCTGTTGACTCAACCGCTACAAAGTGGCCAGAGCATTACCGACAGTGACGTTACCTTTGTGGTTGATAACCGCCCACTAATGCTTGAGGTAACAGTGAGCCCAATCTCTTGGCAGCGAGAAACGCTGTTATTGGTTGAGATGCGCAAGATAGACCAACAAAGACGCCTCAGCCAAGAGCTCAACCAACACGCACAACAACAAGCGGCTAAACTATTGGTGCGCGGATTAGCCCATGAGATTAAGAATCCATTGGGCGGATTAAGAGGAGCCGCGCAGCTACTTGGTAAAATGCTCCCTGATCAGTCCCTTAATGAATATACGCAGATCATTATTGAGCAAGCCGACCGCCTGAGAGCTTTGGTCGATCGCCTGCTTGGCCCACAGAAACCGGGGACCAAATCGGAAGAGAACCTTCACCAAATACTTGAAAAAGTAAGGCAACTCGTCGAGCTAGAATCAGGCTCAACACTCATCATCGAACGAGACTACGACCCGAGCCTACCGGACATCTTGATGGATTCAGCACAGGTAGAACAAGCCATGCTCAACATAGTGAGCAACGCAGCTCAGATTCTGAAGGCTCAAGAATCAGGGAAAATCACCATTCGCACCAGAACGGTGCATCAAGCAAACATTCATGGTCAGCGACACAAACTCGCCGCTCGCATTGAGATCTGCGACAACGGCCCGGGTATCCCCGATGAATTGAAAGACACCCTGTTTTACCCAATGGTCAGCGGACGAGAAGGAGGTACAGGGCTAGGGCTATCGATATCTCAAAACCTGATCGATCAACACAATGGGAAAATTGATGTTGAAAGCTGGCCGGGCAACACCACATTCACGATTTATTTGCCGATATAAGCAAAGCTGGGTCTCCCACTGGAAACAACGTTTCATTAGCAACACTGAATACCGAACAATAAAAACAACAATGATTATCACAATAGATTTGGCTGCAAAGGAATTGAATTATGAGTAAAGGATACGTTTGGGTCGTCGATGACGACAGCTCTATCCGCTGGGTAGTAGAGAAAACACTTTCATCTGCGGATATAAAGTGTGAAACATTTGCTGATGCAGAGAGCGTATTACTTGCTCTTGAGCGCGAGACGCCAGATGTATTGGTATCTGATATTCGCATGCCCGGCATTGACGGTATTGAGCTTTTGCATCAGGTTCATCAACGCTCTCCCGACCTGCCAGTGATCATTATGACCGCGCACTCAGACCTTGATGCAGCGGTCAATGCTTATCAAAAAGGCGCTTTTGAGTATCTGCCTAAGCCGTTCGATATCGATGAGACACTGACTTTAGTAGAACGAGCAATCGCCCACAGCCAAGAGCAAAAGCGAGAACAGGCGAGTGAAGCAGTAGAAGACACCAACGCGCCAGAAATCATTGGCGAAGCGCCTGCGATGCAGGAAGTCTTCCGCGCCATTGGTCGTTTGTCTCGGTCATCCATTTCCGTACTGATCAATGGTGAATCAGGTACAGGTAAAGAACTAGTCGCACACGCCTTACATCGTCACAGCCCAAGAGCGAAAAAGCCCTTTATCGCCCTGAACATGGCTGCGATTCCCAAAGATCTCATCGAGTCAGAACTGTTTGGCCACGAAAAAGGCGCCTTTACCGGTGCTAACAGTGTTCGCCAAGGACGCTTCGAGCAAGCCAACGGGGGTACTCTGTTTCTTGATGAGATTGGCGACATGCCACTCGATATTCAGACTCGACTACTGCGCGTGCTGTCTGATGGCCAGTTTTATCGCGTAGGTGGACATTCTGCGGTTAAGGTCGATGTTCGTATCGTTGCCGCAACCCACCAAGATCTTGAGCGCTTAGTACATGACGGTGGTTTCCGTGAAGACCTTTTCCATCGACTCAACGTTATCCGAATCCATATTCCGGCACTGCGCGAACGTAAACAGGACATTGAAAAGCTGACTCACCACTTCCTAGCATCAGCCGCTGAAGAGCTTGGCGTAGAAGTGAAGACACTACACCCAGAGACCATTCTGAAGCTCAATCAGCTCAATTGGCCGGGTAACGTACGTCAGCTTGAGAACATTTGTCGTTGGCTAACTGTAATGGCGAGCGGCAGCGAAATACTCCCTTCGGATCTACCACCTGAGTTGTTGGAAGAGAAGGTTGTGATCAGCGAAGGTACTGATGGTAATTGGCAACAACTGCTGGCTAATTGGGCCAAGAGTGCGCTTGATTCCGGCGAAAAAGAGCTGCTGACTTATGCTCTACCCGAGTTTGAACGTATATTATTAGAGGCCGCACTCAACCATACTAATGGCCATAAACAAGATGCAGCGAAAGTTTTAGGATGGGGAAGAAATACCCTTACTCGTAAACTCAAAGAGTTGTACTGATCTTTATATGCCTCTACATACATATTTTTTAAAGCTAAAAAAGTGTCGCTTGCTTTGAATAGTATCGGTACAATTACAGTACACTATCTATCCAAACTGTAGCTAAAGATGTCTTTGAAAACACAAATTACCTTGAGAACCGCAGTGGTTCTGCCATTCGTGATGATATTTCTCTTCACTATGGGCGTAATGATTTTCACTCAAAAGCAAAGCTACAAGGAGATGGTGAGTGATATTAGTGCGCGCCAACTAACATCACTCACTGATAACGTTCATCAAAGCCTTGCCGATTTTTTAGAAAAGCCATTTCACGCTAACCTTTCACTAAGTCATAACATCGGTTATCACAACCTTTATAAAGAGGGAAATCTTAGTCAAGTTCAAGACTATATTCTTTATAAGTTTTCTGCGCATTTTCAAGCGATCCCTCAGCTTGATGTAATCGGCTTTGGTTCTGAAGATGGTAACTATGTCGGCTTTCGAAAAGAAACAAACCGCGGCTTAACTTTAATGGCCCGGGATGATCGAACTCAAGGCAAACTTGTCATTTATCGTGGTAATGCGATTAGCGGAGACATTCGAACCATAATTTCAGGTTATGACCCTAGAGTTCGCCCTTGGTACACTCCAGTCGTGACACAGAACAAGGCTGTATGGTCATCAATTTATGCCAATGCAGATGAACGACAAGAGATCACTTTATCGGCTCTCGCTCCTATCTATAGTGATAACGAGCTCAAAGGTGTCCTCGCCAGCGATATTAAGATCAACACCTTTAATGCTTTTCTCAAGGATCTCAAAGATAAAACGGATGCCTCTGTTTATATTATTGATAAGCAACAGCGCTTAGTCGCTCATTCGGGCGGAGGCAGCGTGGTCTCTTGGGGAACAGGACAAACAGACAAAGGCCAGCGCTTGTTAGCAACAGAGAGTGCTAACGCGGTAATACGTGAAAGTGCCCGTTATGTAGATAAGTTTCATCTAATCGATGATTTAAATGTGCAGCGCTTTAGTTTTAATTTAGATAACGAACGATATTTCAATCAACTTACCCCTTATGAAGATGAGTACGGCATCACTTGGATTATTGGTATGTCGATCCCAGAAAGTAGCCTACTTGGTGAGTTACCAAAAAACCAAAGAAACAGTTGGTTACTCGGTCTAACGCTCAGTTGCATTGGTATTATCGCTGGATTAATTGCCTTTAATCGCGTAACTCAACCCATCACTTCAACTGCAGGGGCAGCAAAGCGCCTCGCCAAAGGTGACTGGGATACGAGCATGCCAAAAACGGGCAATATCTATGAAATTAGCATGTTAACTGCGTCATTTAATGAAATGACCAACAATTTGAAGGCTTCTTTTCAGGCGTTACAGGCTCAACTTACCTATGACTCATTAACTAAACTGTATAGTCGTGAAGGCTTTATTGATACAGCCAAGAAAAACCCTGAAAACGAAAAAGGTACACTTTACTTAATTGGTATTGACCGCTTTCGAGATATTAATGATAGCCTCGGCCATTACAATGGTGACCAACTGCTTATCATTGCGGCTGCTCGTTTAAGAGGTACGCTGCCATCGAACTTCCTGTTAGCTCGAACTGGCGGGGATGAATTTGCGATTTACGCTCCTAACATCAATCAAATAGATGACGTCCAGCTACTGACGAGCCGCTTGCTTCGAATCTTTACCTCCCCATTTGCCATGGAATCAGAAAGCGTGGTGATCAAAGTATCAATGGGTGTAGTGAATGTCTCGAACGTCAACGACATTACACTGCTGCTACGCAACAGCAGTATAGCCTTGAGCAACGCAAAGCAAGACAAAACCAGTGTCAGTATTTACAACCCAGAAATGGGCAAAGCATCGAGATATCGTACCAAGATGCTGGCACGTCTTAACAAGGCAATTGAGCTTCAGCAGTTCGAGCCCTTCTATCAGCCTATAATCGACCTGGAATCCGGAGCTACCATAGGTGCCGAGGCTTTGGCTCGTTGGGTAACGGACGAGGGTATAATCTCACCTTTGGAGTTCATTCCTTTAGCAGAAGAAACAGGATTGATCTACGACATTGGTAAGCAGATTTTGCACAAGTCATGTCGAGATGCCGCAATTGCGATTGAATCTGGAAAATGGAATAAAGACTTCTCTATTCACGTTAACTTATCTGTCGACCAACTGAGTGAAAGCGGATTCATTGAATTGGTTAAAACCACGCTGCGTGACACCAAATTACCAGCCCAAAACCTGACGCTAGAGATCACTGAATCACGCATCGTCGACAATGACCAAACCATCATCGATAATATGCTGACGCTAAAAGCACTAGGCATCTCGATTGCAATTGATGACTTTGGTACCGGCTATTCGTCACTGGCTTACTTACACAAACTGCCATTTGATTGCTTAAAGATCGATCGCAGCTTCGTCAGTAAATTGGAAAAAGAGAACCTAGACAGCTCCATCGTCGCGGCCATCGTCAACATTACCAAGGGTTTCAAAGTGAGTTTGGTGGCAGAAGGCGTTGAAACACAACAACAAGCTGAACTACTCAAGCAGCTTCAATGCCCATTAGCTCAAGGTTTCTTATACAGCCGTCCAGTTCCGTTTGACCAATGGCCTACCGACCTCGGCAGTAAGCTAAATGCCAAGTTTAAAACGAATAACAAAGTCGAACAAAACGCAGAGGCTAAACAGGGCACCAAAGAGAGCCTCACCTAAATCAGGCAGAAACCGAATGAGTCAGATACAAAAATGCCAGCATGATGCTGGCATTTTTTATGTTTCTATTCTCTATCGAGTTATTAGATGACGCGAGAGAATTGCTGTTGGCGAGCCTTGGCACGTAGGTATTTATCAAAACACATACAGATGTTACGGATCAGCAAACGGCCACGCAAAGTTACGCGGATTTCTTTGTCATCGACTTCAACCAACTCATCGTTGATAAAGGTTTGTAGAAGCTCTAAGTCTTCTTTGAAGTAGCGATTAAAGTTAACCGAGAACTCAGATTCGATCATTGTTTTATCAAGCTTGAAGTTACAAATCAGCTGCTTGATCACTTCTCGACGTAGAAGGTCGTCACTGTCTAGAGCTACACCTTTCCAAAGTGCATGACGCAGGTCATTCACCTGAGCGTAGTACTTCTTCAGCTCTTTTTGGTTTTGTGCGTAAGCATCACCAACCATAGAAATCGCAGAAACACCGAAGCCAATTAGGTCAGCTTCACCTTGAGTAGTGTAACCTTGGAAGTTACGATGCAGAATACCTTCACGTTGTGCTACGGCTAGCTCGTCTTCAGGTAATGCGAAGTGATCCATACCTATGAACTGATAACCCGCCCCGGTTAGCGTCTCGATAGTATCTTGTAAGATAGCCATCTTCTCTTTAGCTTCAGGTAGGTCTTCATCTTTTATCTTACGCTGCGCAGCAAACAGTTGCGGCATGTGTGCGTAGTTAAATACAGATAAACGGCCCGGCTTCATTTCTAACACTTGCTTCAATGTTTCAGCGAACAAAGCTTGAGTCTGCTTTGGTAGGCCGTAGATCAAATCCAGGTTAGTTGAACGGAAGCCTAGCTCTGTCGCACGTTGAACCATTGCAATAATGAACTCTTCATCTTGCTCACGGTTAACCAGCTTCTGTACTTCTTTATTAAAGTCTTGCACGCCAATGCTCAGGCGGTTGAAGCCTTCATTTCGAAGGTGGTCAAGTACGTCTAGCTCAATCTCACGCGGGTCAACTTCAATACTGATTTCAGCGTCAGCGGTGAAGTTAAACTCTTCACGCAAAATGCCCATCAAACGAGTGATTTGTGTTTTGGTCAAGAACGTTGGTGTACCACCACCGAAGTGCAGTTGAGTCACTTTACGGCCATTCAATAAAGAGGCGCGCTGGCGGATTTCATGTTCAATCACATCCAAGTACTCATCCGCTTTATGCGAGTGACGAGTAATGACTTTATTACAACCACAGTAGTAACAAAGCTTATGGCAGAACGGGATATGCACGTAAAGAGAGAGTGGACGCTCAGGGTACTGAGTACACGCCATGTCGTAATCAGCGACGGTAAACGCTTCATGAAACTCCAACGCTGTTGGATATGAAGTGTAACGAGGTCCCGAATAGTTGTACTTGTTTAAGATCTCTTGATCCCAAACGATTTGCTGATTCGTTGTTACTGGCTTGCTCGACATAGCGGTAATTCCAATTTAGATCCACGAGAACCTAAGGTCTCTCAAATCATTTTACATACATTAAAATATAGACGGGTTATTTTGCCACACGACCAGTAAGGTCGTTCCAAGACAAAATCAATTTTTCAGACAAAAACTCAGAACTGCTAGCTTGATCACTAACAAAGCGTCGGGATTAACAAGACGCAAAAGGTAAGAAGGCTCATTTAACATCGTCTATTAAAAGACAAGGCGACTTAAAAACAAGATGCATTTAAGATGAAAAGTCTTAAAGGCATAGGTATTAAAAGCAGCACGTCTTAAAAATGGAGTGTTCAACAAGCCTCTATATTAAATAGTCTTAGTGACTAGATCATCTGAATGTTGATTTGGTTGTTGAGAGGCTTAACCTTCTCCTGCAACCTTTTCAAATCTTCGATGACCGCATCATTCAAGCGAGTCTCTGCCTTATGGCGCGTGAGATTCTGCTGCATGCGATCTTTCTTCGTCAGTTCCTGTCTTGCATCTCCGCGAGCCATATCTTTTACGATATGGTACAGCTCAGAAAGAGCAGGATACTCAGAATCAAAATCGACACGCTCATCACCCTGAACGTTATCCATAATGATACACACTCGGATACTGATCTCAGGTAAGTCACACTGGCCTTGAATACCCGCTAAGCACAAAGTATTTACGTTTTCGTAAATCGTCGCGTTACGTTTTTCAATGGCAAGTGCTTGATGCTGCTTTTGCAACTCCGTCTGCTTCTTCACTTGAAGTAGAAGGTAACCTGCGTAAGAGCCCAAGCCGAGAATGATAATTCCACCAGCAATTGCTAATAAGGTTACGTTCATTGGCTATTAACCTTTAAAGCTGTCTAAGTCGAAATCTTCGAATTGAGATAGCAAGTCTTCGTCAGAGCTTGCTTTCTTCTTAGAGGCAACAGGTGCTTCTTCGAAGATCTCTTCTTCATCGTCTTCTGGCTCTAGCAGACCTAAGCGGCCCATTAGGTGTTCGATACGATCAAGTTTCTCATCAACAAACTTCTGCAGACCAGCACCTAGGTTTTCACCATTTTCGATACGATCTAGCAATGTGTTCAGTTGAGCATCATTCTCAAGCATCTCTAACTCTTGTTCGTTAGATAGCTTGCGCTCTTGTTTCGTCGACTTCTTCGCTGGTTCAACAATCAGCGGGATTTTTTTCTTGCTGCCTAAACGAGGGTCACGAGCTAGTGCAGCTTTACGCTGTTTTGCTTCGCTACCATCAGAGTGACGGCTGCCAGACTTAAGGCCTTTACGCTTTTTAACACGCTTACGTTCACGACCTTCAACATCAGATTCACTACGGTTACGAGTAACCATAGGTTCCGGAGCGCCAAGTGCTCCCGGTTTTCTTGATTTCTTACTACGACCCATTACTGCACTTTCCTCAGTAAAATTACATCATTTCCAAAAAATTCTAGTTCGAGCTTATCCCGCTCTGCCAAAAACTGGAATGTTTGACGACTAAAGAAGACGACATGTGTCGGGTCATTCTTGTAGTGCCAACCAGCAAACGCGTCTACGTCTATTACTAGTTTAGTCATAAGACCAATCCAGCCCTTGGGTTTAACTAAATTCAACCATTGCTGCCACACTTTGTCTGGGTGATAAAGATGCTCTATCACCTCCGTGGCAGTCATAAAGTCATACGCTTTTTCCAACACAGAAGTTTCTGGGTGGTAATAGATATCGTACAACTCCATGGTGTGTCCGGCTTCTTCTAACATAATAGATAGCGTAGGGCCTGGGCCACAACCAAAATCCAACCCGTGTGAGTTAGATGGAATTTTGTCTGTTAGTGGATCCGCGATGCGAGATAGAAAACGGCGATAGCCTGCATCACTAGGATCGTTCTCATGGAGATCATAGTGTGCTTTCTCTTCTTTTGCTTCTAACCTTTGTTCAGGTTTAACAAATACCAGTTCACATTGCTGACACTGCAGATAGGCTCTGCGTTTGTCTTCAAAATAGTGATTCACGCCTTGGTGATGGCATAAGGGACAAGTATACATAGCACATCCTTAAACAGGGATGCGAAACATACCAGAAACTGAGTTTATAGTGGAGAGGTATTGGGTGTTTTTTCATCAAATCAATAAAAAAAGCGATAGGAAAACCTATCGCTCTCTAAATCTGCCTATATCGGCCAAAATTTGCATACTCAACTTGGTACACAAATCTCCATTTGTTATTGGTGCTTTCCATGCCAAATTTGTTTGTTGTTCATCGTCCTGATGAGTTTTGGCTATCCTTTTCTAACACCTTGTTGCTGGGCTGTCCTAGCCTGATCCGTTTCTGTCTATACCGTTAGACTAGATGACCATCCGTATCTAAGTCAGCTCCTAGCTGATGGCGGCTACTTTACCTTTTTACAAAAAGACTACAAGAGTGCGAGCTCACACTTTTGTACACAATTCGAACAAGCATTGATAAATTAGACATTAACACAAACCGGATATATAAAATCAATACAAAAGAAAACGCCCCAACCATTACTGATCGGGGCGTCTCTTCAATCTCGCTCGAACGTACATTTCATTACTCTGGCTAAGAGCAAGAAACCGACATATTAGTGTAAACCACCAACGTACTTCGATAAGGTATCAATATCTGCGTCTGTTAACTTTTTAGCTACATCACGCATCATCGCATTCATGTCGTTATTACGGTTACCATCGCGGAATTTCTCAAGTTGAGCCTTGATGTAATCTGCGTGCTGACCTGAAATCTTAGGGAAACCAGAAAGTTCGGTACCATTACCACGAGGGCCGTGACAAGCAATACAAGCCGTTACGCCGCGTTCTGCGTTACCCGCAGTGTAAAGAACCTTACCTTCATCTACTACATTTTCAGGAGTAGAGTTACTAGAGATAGGGAGAGATGCGTAGTATGCCGCTAGGTCAGCCATATCTTCTTCAGATAAAGGCATCGCCATTGCACCCATTACAGGCTCGTAACGACCTTGTTTACCACCACTCGTCATACCTAGCTTAAGCTCTTTTAACTGCTTCTCTAGATACTTCTCATGTTGACCAGCCAGCTTAGGATACTGAGTGATCAGACTGTTGCCGTCAGCACCGTGGCAGGCAACACATGTTTGTGATTTGGCTTTACCAGCTTCAATACTACCTTGAGCCCATACTGAGCAGCTGGCTAAAAGACTCAAAATTAGCGCTAATTTCTTCATGACATTCCATTATAATTATCAAGCTTCCAGTACCACTCTATGTTGCCACTCATGGTACAATAGGCGACCTTATGCCGAGCACGGTTATTTTACACAAATTCACAAAAAAGTAATCAATCGACTACACAAAGTCGAGATGGAGTTAACAGTGAGCGTAAAAATTCATTATCAAAACACGCATTTCATTACCAGTGCACCTGATATTCGTCACTTACCAGAAGACGAAGGGATCGAAATTGCGTTTGCAGGACGCTCCAATGCTGGTAAATCTAGCGCACTAAACCGCGTTACAAACCAAAAAAGCTTGGCGAAAACCAGTAAAACCCCAGGTCGAACTCAGCTAATTAACCTATTTAAGGTTACCGACGGCTGTCATATTGTCGATTTACCGGGATATGGCTTCGCTCAAGTACCGCTTGAGATGAAGAAAAAATGGCAGAAGTCGCTAGGTGAATACCTACAACGACGTGAAAGCCTAAAAGGTTTAGTGGTATTGATGGATATCCGTCACCCAATGAAGGACCTTGACCAACAAATGATCTACTGGGCTATCGATAGCCGCATCCCAGTACAGGTTTTGTTAACAAAAGCAGACAAACTGAAAAGCGGTGCGCGTAAAGCACAGCTACTGAAAATCCGTAATGATGCGAAATCTTTCGGTGGTGATGTAGCGGTTGATGTCTTCTCTTCAATGAAGGGCATCGGCGTTGACCAACTGCGTGCCAAGATGGATGAGTGGTTTGCACCTGTGTTTGCTGATCAAATCATTGATGAGCTAGCGGACGAAGAGCAAAACGACTCAGAGTAATTCCTCTATCTAGAGCTTTATCTATTAATTAGAGGTTAAAGCACTGACAACACGTGATTTAGCCTTATCAATACCCTGCCTTTTATAGGTGGGGTATTTTTTTACCCACAAATTAGTGAGTTAAACCTAGATCTTGAGAGTTAAAGACAAGATTAATCAGTTAGAAGCGAGAGAAGTGAACCATACTAAAAGACAACCTTTAACAAACTAAACAGTGAGAAAGGAATACTCATGTGGAAAAAACCCTTGGCGACCATCGCACTTATATTGATCTCATTTTCCGGTGTAGCATCTGAAGCGGAACAGCCCAAGACCGAGGCCGCTCTAGTCAATGTTGATATGACTTTAGACCTAGATGGTATGGAAAAGTATGCAAAAGACGCGAGTGAGTCCCTTGAGGTGATATCGCAATCTTTGCAGGCGATAGTCAACAACCCCAACCTCAGCAATGACCAACAACAAGCCCTGAATCAAACCGTTGAAAGCCTCAATCAGCTTGCGAGCTCCACCAAGACATCACTCAATCAACTCCCACAAGTCTTAGACCAATCTCGACTCGCCTTTAAGAAAACCAGTCAATTACTGCTAGATGATATCCAAACTAAAATCATTATTGCGTTGGCAGCCGTTATCGCTGTCATTGTTATCGCGTTGACCGCTATCTATCTACTTATCCTAAAACCCATGCAGCAAACCTTGGTGGAAGCGACCAACAATATCTCTTCTATGGCGCAATCTATCCAGATCACGGCCGAAGCTCTGAAATACAGCACCGAGAAACAACAGGAAATCATGGACTACATTGAGCATTCACCCACTCAATGTCCTGATAAATAAGACGTAAGCGATCAATGTATTATGAGTTACTTGTAAAATAAAAGTTATTTTCAAGAATAAAACAATGCACTTAGAGACGGATTAAAATTACCAATTGCTGATTGAATTCCAGATCTAAGGCAATCAAGTGTTTATCACGCTGCTTGGGGGAAACGTAACAAAAGGCACTAAAAATGGGAGATTTTACGGGGGAATAGTAGGTTGGAGATATTTTTCTTTCGCACAAGAAAAAACGCCCCAGTCAAATACTGACTGGGGCGGCTGAATCAGCCTAATCCAATAACGTGAAACAAAAGGTCTGAAAGATAGAACATCTTACCTCTGTACCCTACAAGATTTAATGTACAACAATTGCTCAGAAATGAAAACCATTTTTGTAGTTTTTTTTCATGAACGTTTTATTAAAACACCCAAAATCTTCTTATGACTTAACTTTATTCGAGACAAAAAAAAGCCAGTGTTTGTGCACTGGCTCATACTAATTTACTCAATAAGGTCAAAAACTGATTAGTGGGCTTGATCCCAGTTGTCACCGTGGCCAGCTTCCGCGACAAGCGGTACTTCTAGCTCTGCGGCGGATTCCATCAATTCTTGTACTTTACTTTCAATTTCGGCTAAAGCTGACTCTTCCACTTCGAAGACCAATTCATCGTGTACTTGCATAAGCAGTTTCACACGACCATCGCCTTCCGCTTGAATCCATTCATCAACCAACAGCATCGCTTTCTTAATGATATCTGCTGCTGTGCCCTGCATTGGCGCGTTGATTGCCGCACGTTCAGCAGCCTTACGACGCATGCCATTTCGAGATTGAATCTCAGGAAGGTGCAGACGACGACCGTAAATGGTTTCAACAAAGCCTTGCTCTGAAGCCGCGCTGCGTGTGTCTTCCATATACTGCATCACACCTGGGTAACGCTCAAAGTAAGTATCCATGTAGTGTTGTGCTTCGCCACGAGGAATACCTAGCTGCTTAGCCAAACCAAAAGCACTCATGCCGTAGATAAGACCAAAGTTAACCGCTTTAGCACGACGACGCTGCTCAGTGGTCACACTCTCAATATCAACACCAATGATCTCAGCAGCCGTTGCCGCGTGGATATCTTTGCCTTGTTGGAATGCTTCCAGCAGCGCTTTATCACCCGATAGGTGCGCCATGATACGCAATTCAATTTGAGAGTAATCGACCGCTAGAATCTTCCAACCATGCTGTGCAACGAATGCTTGGCGGATACGACGACCTTCTTCATTACGAATTGGGATGTTCTGTAGGTTTGGATCAGTCGAAGACAAACGGCCCGTCGCGGTCACCGCTTGATGATAAGACGTATGAACACGACCAGTCTCAGCGTTGATCATCTTCGGCAGTTTATCTGTGTACGTCGACTTAAGCTTCGCAAGACCACGATACTCAATGATCAACTTAGGTAGCGGGTAATCAAGCGCCAGCTCTTGAAGCACTTCTTCGTTGGTTGAAGGTGCACCTGATGGCGTTTTCTTGATAACTGGCAGACCCATTTTCTCAAACAGGATCGCTTGCAGTTGTTTTGGCGAGTTCATATTGAACTCTTGCTCTGCTATCTCGTAAGCTTTCTGCTCTAGCTCATCCAGACGAACCGCAATCTCTTGCGATTGAGCCCCTAACAACATGTCATCAATGAATACACCTGTGCGTTCAATGCGAGACATCACAGGGATCAGCGGTACTTCGATTTCTTCATAGATGGTTTTTAGCTTTTCATCTTGCTCAATGTTTTCCATCAGGCGGTTATGAAGACGTAATGTCACATCAGCATCTTCTGCAGCGTATGGAGACGCCTCACCCAGTTCAATCTGGTTGAAAGTAAGCTGTTTCTTACCTTTACCTGCGATTTGCTCAAATGAGATGCAGCTGTGCTGAAGGAAACGCAGCGCTAGGCTGTCCATATCATGCTTGCCACCTACGCTGTTGAAAACGTAAGACGCCAGCATGGTATCGTGTTTGATGCCTTTCATCTCGATACCGTAGCGCGCTAGCACACTCATATCGTACTTCAGGTTTTGACCCACTTTAGCTTGAGCATCATCTTCAAGAATCGGTTTCAGTTGTTCAAGTACCCAATCACGATCCAGCTGTTGCGGTGCATCTAGGTAATCATGAGCAACCGGTACGTAAGCGGCAACGCCCTCGTCCGTCGCAAATGATAGACCGACCAGGTTCGCCACCATGTAATCAAGGCTGTCTGTCTCAGTATCAAAAGCAAACAATTCAGCTGCTTTAAGCTTTTCTAACCAAACATTGAATGACGCTTCATCTAGAATCGTTTCGTAGTTGCTACGATCAATCGTCACGGCAGACGTATTCATCTCTACAGTAGAAGCGCTGCTACGTACTGATCCAGCTCCCGCTGCGGAAGATTTCTCATCCGCCTCAACCACTCCGCTGCCACCTTCAAGGAGCTCGTTCAGCCAAGATTTGAAAACCAATTGACCGTATAGCTTGATCAACTCATCGATATTGGGTTGAGCTTTTACCAATGATTCTGGTGTCTCTTCAAGCTCAACATCTAGCTTGATTGTTGCAAGCTCGTAGGACATGTCAGCATTGGCTTTATTATCAGCCAGCTTCTTAGCCATCGTCTTCGAACCGCGGAAACCAAGCGCCGCAATATCATCAAGATTCTGATACAACTTTTCGATACTACCAATGCCTTGTAGTAAAGCCGTCGCTGTCTTGTCACCCACACCCGGAACACCAGGGATGTTATCGACTTTATCGCCCATCAGTGCCAAGTAATCGATGATCAGTTCTGGTGGGATACCAAACTTCTCAATCACACCTTCGCGATCCATTACCACGTTGGTCATGGTGTTGATCAGAGTAACGTTGGCATCAACTAACTGCGCCATATCTTTATCACCAGTACTGATAAGTACAGGCATCCCCATCGCAGAAGCTTGAGAAGCAAGCGTACCAATCACGTCATCTGCTTCAACGCCAGGAATAGAGATAAGTGGCAAACCCATCGCACGAATCACATTGTGCAATGGTTCTATCTGGCAACGAAGATCGTCAGGCATAGGTGGGCGGTTTGCTTTGTACTCTGGGTACATGTCATCACGGAACGTTTTCCCTTTCGCATCAAAAATAACCGCAATACGATCAGAAGCAAATTGACGCATCATGCTGCGTAGCATGTTAACTACACCATAAACAGCGTTCGTTGGGATATCACCATTGCTCATGGTGCCAGGGTAAGCATGGAACGCGCGATATAGGTAAGAAGAGCCATCGATCAGAATCAATGGATTATCAGGAATACGAGCCATAATATTTGTGAATCCAGTAAGTACAGAAATTATCTGTTAAGAATGCCACGTCTGTTGGTTGGATTCCATGTTGTCGATCTGTATCCGTTCACTCGGTTGTATTCGTTATAATCGATTTGTTGTTATTTTTTGTTCTTAGACGCAAGCGTTCTGTGGATAACTCTGTTTATATTATTTATCCACCCTGTTGAGAAGTAAGGTTAACAAATCAAAAAACACCAGCAACACACTGAAAATAAAGAATAATTCTACAGATCGAACATATGATCAACGATCTTTTTACGATCCTGCATTGTGGAAAAGAATGCTGATGGCGTTTTATTCATAAAAAAACGTGCCACTAAATATGCATATTGTTGAATTGGAGGTATAAAAAAAGCGACACCCGAAGATGTCGCCTAGCAAAAACTGGTAAAGCCATTCAAATTGAATACCACAGCTTTACCTAAAAGCTATAAATTACACTGGAAGCAATGTGAGCAATGTCGTGTCAAAAAGAACTTAGTACAAGTTCGCGAGAATTCTGTTGGGTAACCAAGTTGATACTTGAGTACTTAACATCCTTGTGAACATTTCCTCATTCCCTAAGACAGGGTTAATAATAATGATTCTCATTTAATAGTCAACAAATAAATGATAATAAATCTCATTAAATTCATTTTAAATGATTTATCACCCCGATAAAGCAAATCATTAAGCTGATAATTGCTTCACGAAATGGATTCGATTTTCATTAATCTCTTCTTTTTCTTCCAATTTTTCAATTCGATATCCATTTTTCAATAGTAAACACAGCATCGCAGGAAACTGGTTACGAGATTTTACTTTCAGCTGCTCATAACCCCGCTCTTGTGCCCACTGCTCCTGAACATCTAATTGAGCCTGTGCGACCCCCTTATTTCTTGCAAGCGGTGACACACCACCAAACCAACTATAGAAAGTATTTGAGTTAAGCTCATAACCAATTTTAAAGCCGAGTAACACGTTCGCCTCTTCAGCCACTAAGATCAGGCTCTTTTTCCCTTCAAGCCGAGCTGCCAGTGAAGCGACACTCTCTTTTCTAGCAAATTCAGAGATCTGCTCGACAACAGACACAACCTCTCCCAGTGAACCTTCACGTACTATGACTGACATCTTCTTCCATCCTCATAAGCGAAAGGGCTGACACAATGGCCAACCCTTTTACTGAATATCACTTAAGTTAACGTTAAGTTGTTACTTTTCTTTTAAGTGCTTGGCTGCTTGTGCATTGTCTTCAGCAAGCCACTCTGCAACATCTTTAGCGAAGTAAGTCAGAATGCCATCAGCACCAGCACGCTTAAAGCACAGCAGTAATTCCATAACGGTGTCGCGTTCTTTCAGCCAACCGTTTTGAATTGCTGCTTTGTGCATCGCATACTCACCAGACACTTGATAAGCATACGTTGGTGCTTGAAGTTCATGTTTCACACGACGCACGATGTCTAAGTAAGGCATGCCTGGCTTAACCATCACCATATCCGCACCTTCATTAAGATCCATTGCCACTTCGTGAATCGCTTCATCGCTGTTGGCAGGATCCATCTGGTAGTTCTTCTTATTACCACCTTTCAGGTTCGAAGCACTGCCGACTGCATCACGAAATGGGCCGTAATAACACGATGCGTATTTCGCAGAGTACGCCATAATCTGAGTATGAATATAACCCGCTTCCTCTAACGCTTCGCGGATCTTACCAATACGACCATCCATCATATCCGACGGAGCAACCACATCTGCACCGGCTTCAGCATGCGATAACGCCTGCTGAATCAACACTTCAGTCGTTTCATCATTCATCACGTAACCATCTTCATCGATGATGCCGTCCTGCCCGTGAGTAGTAAATGGGTCCAGTGCAACATCAGTAATCACACCCATATTTGGCACGTGCTCTTTTAATGAACGTACCGCACGCTGCACTAAACCTTCTGAATTATGAGCTTCAGCCGCGCATAAGCTTTTAGCATCTTGGTTCACGACCGGAAACAGAGCAATCGCCGGAACACCCAATTTTGACAGGTAATCCGCTTCTTCAAGCATCAGATCGATCGACAAGCGTTCAACACCCGGCATTGACTCGACAGGCTCGCGGCGGTCTTTACCCATCAGGATAAACATTGGGTAGATGAGGTCATCCACAGACAATTGATTTTCTGCCATTAGGCGACGGCTAAAGTCGTGTTTACGCATACGGCGCATACGGCGACCTGGGAATTGACCTTGAATTGAAACAGACACTAGATTCTCCTTGCCTAGTCTAAGCACCGAAATGCTTAGATATGAAAAGTGCTAAATACAGGCAAAAGCATATCACTGATGGCTCAGGACGCTAGCAGTAAAATATAAAACCCACTCAAAAACAGGGATAAATGGCAAAAAATGACCTTCTCCTCACACTGCCGTATACTCATGACAACTCAGTAAAGACTGCTTTCAGGACAAAATAATGATCGACACCCATGCTCATATTTACGCGAGCGAATTCGATGAAGACCGTGAACAAGTCGTGCAACGCGCACTGGCTCAAGGTATTGATACCATTCTATTGCCGAACATCGATTTAGAATCTATCGAGCCCATGTTAGCGACGGAAGCTCAGTTTCCTGATGTGTGTCGTTCAATGATGGGCTTACACCCTTGTTATGTGGATGCGAATATCGAGCAAACCCTCAAAACCATTCGAGCTTGGTTTGATAAACATGACTTTATCGCCGTGGGTGAGATTGGTATCGACTTGTACTGGGATAAAACCTTCAAGGCTGAACAAGAGATGGCTTTCGTGACTCAACTGCAGTGGGCAAAAGATCTAGACCTACCTGTCGTAATCCACACGCGTGATTCCATTGAAGAGACACTTGCCCTGCTTCGCCAAGAACAAGATGGCAGCTTACGTGGCGTATTCCACTGCTTTGGCAGCAGCTTAGAGGAAGCCCAGGCAATCAACGAGCTAGGCTTTCACTTAGGTTTAGGCGGTGTATCGACCTTTAAGAACTCAGGAATGGACAAAGTGATTCCACATCTTGATATGAATTACGTCATTCTAGAGACAGATTGCCCATACTTGGCACCAACACCGAATCGCGGTAAACGTAATGAGCCAGCCTACACGGAATTGGTAGCAAAACGCATCGCTGAATTGCGCGGGATTAGCCTTGAAGAGGTCGACACCACAACTTCAAAAAATGCTAGCACCCTCTTTAATATATAAGACCTTACTTCACATAATACTTTAGAGTTATTCATTGAAATGCATAGGTACATTGTTTAATATTGACGATTATAATAAATAAAAGTCAAATTGAGATGATTATGTGTAATCACACTATTCACTTACAACGTCAACATCGAACCCTATGGCATAAAATTTTGGGCATCAAAGAGCTCTATATATGTCAGAACTGTGGCTATCAGTTAAAGGTTCGATAAAATCGACATAATAAAAAAGCGGCCTCGGGCCTAATGCCGATCAGTTAAA
>NZ_JBFRVM010000055.1:0-94085 GCF_041475145.1 Vibrio sp. 10N.222.49.A3 | reverse complement strand
TCTTAAACGATCGGCATTAGCTCTTAATGAGCGGCTTTTTGCTATCTGCAGTTTGTACAATGCAGGAACACTTACCTACTATTAATGTGTTCGCGACATATCATTCTCTTTCATCTTGTTAGCTCCTCCAATCTCAGGTTCAAGGACTTCCCTTTTGTGGTGATCTGATTAGTATAGGGGTCACTCTTTTTTTGCTATCAATAAACCCACATTCTGATCTTTAAGGTGCAATAGCCTTGTCTTTACTTGACTTAGATTTCCGAAAGAATAGAAAGGTATATGAACAATTACCTTAAAGCCCGCTTCCAAAAGCATATCATGCCAAGTCTCTCGACTATTAAAGCAAACCCCAACACCAGCCGTATTGGCACCCAGCTTACTGGTTATTGGAGCTAGTGCTTTTGAAGCGGTCGTGTGGTAAATCAATTTGCTCGGCAAGTTACGGACTAAGATCCCTTCATAAAAGTTTTCGAATATCACTACAAGTCCATCTGATGACAAGTGATTGAACGCTTTTATTAAAGCTTGTTGCTGAATATTCTTGGTGGCCTCATATGAGTCACTTATGAAGTGGTGCAGTACCCAGTTAAATTGAATGATGTCGTAGGGAATAACTAAATCAAGATCTTGAAACAATGAGCATTTCAGCTCTTTGTTAGGGTGACCGCGATTTTTCTCCAATAGTGTTTCTTCGGGTTCGACCAAGTAGTGTAATGAGACAATATCTTGTCAGCATAGACCCCATTTCCTCCGCCTATGTCCAACAAGTGGAATGATTGGCGTGTTGGGTAAAGCATATCTAACTGTTTGACTAATATTTCAAACATTTTCTGATCAATGTATTCAGTGTCAAAAGATGTTGTTTGCTCTGAATGAAGTTTACGAACGCTATTTTCCATAGATGCTCCTTATTCAATTAGATACGAAGCATTTTTCGAGCCACGACGTTATGATTGAAATATAAGGTTTTTCTTACTGCCAAGATTGGAGTGAAGTGTTTGATTCAATTTGAAAGTCAAAATGCGACTAACGGAAGAGGAACGATAAAGTAGGGTATACAGAGTCTATTTTGTTCATGTTTTTACCCTTAAGATTCGCTTGTTTTGACCAATAATGAGTGCGCAACTTTTACCCTCATTTAATTCGCAGGCAAAACAACCGCAGACGCTTCTTCCTCTGAATCTTCTTTGTCTTCGACTTGTTCAGCTACCCAATCAATCGTCTTTGTTAAATAAAGCTTGTTGGTTTCGGTATCGCACCAACTCTTGGATAAACCTCTTCGATTAAATTCACTGCCAATTGCTGCGAGTGTCTGGTTGCTTGATCGCCCGTAATACAAGGTGTCGCACAGTTGCAGGTTCGACATCGATTGAGGATACGTATTGACTGGCGAGGAGTTCATGCTCAGTGCTTTTGATTGGTTATGAGTGCACCCAGTTAGGCTCAGGAAAAAGAAAAGGATTAGCGTATTTTTCATGGTGTATCAGGTCTATTGCCGATGATTTGAAGAGAGTATTGCCATGATTGCCACACTAATTTGTCAATTTCTCGCCAACTAGTTATAGACCAAGACTTTCCTCCCAGTTAGAAAGCGTTATTAAGCCAACGATAAAAACAGAATTAACAAACAAAAGCGCAATTTTGTACAAAAGCTGAAAGAGCCTATAGAGTAGACTGATAAGTCGCTCGATAATTAACAGGCTTGGGGATTGTTATGGAGAACAAGAAACGCTCTAAAGAAAAGGCCGAATATAAGATCACAGAAGAGCTCGGTGGCCTTGAAACCCTTAATGCTGAATACGAAAAGCAGAACTTCTCACGCCACAGCCACGAGGGCTACACGCTTGGAGTCATCGAACAAGGCGCTCAGCGTTTCTATCGAACGGGCGGGCATCATATTGCACCACAAAATGCGATTATTTTGGTCAATGCCGACGAAGTTCATAGCGGTCACTCTGCCACTGAAGGGGGGTGGGCGTATCGAGCCATGTATCCACTCCCAGAGCAACTTGCCAAGATCACTCAAGAGCTTAACCTACCGAATTACGGTGCGCCTTACTTCCCAAGAGCGGTGGTTGAAGACCCTGAACTCGCCAATCAATTGAGATTGGTATTTAACACGATTGATGAATCCGACAATCGTTTGTTAAGAGAAACCTTGATGTACGGGATGTTGGTTAAGCTGATTAGCCGACACGGAAAATCGCCGCTTAACCCTCAACTCGACGGGAAAACTCAGCGCCAGCTTGTGTTGGTGAAAGAGTTTTTAGATGATTTTCCACAAGCCGATGTGTCCTTAGAGGAGCTGTCTAAGCTAGCGGCTTTGAGCCCGTTTCACTTAGTGCGTTCTTTTCAAAAAGAGTTCGGCCTTCCACCACATGCGTATCAGATTCAGTCTAGATTGAGGTTATCGCGTAAGTTATTGAAGCAAGGACATACGATTTCAGATACGGCTCAAGAATGCGGTTTTCATGATCAAAGCCATTTTCATCGACATTTCAAAAAGGCCAATGGTTACACGCCGGGGCAATACATCAAAATGCTCTAAACTTGCGTGGCTAAGGCATGGCCAACTCGTGTTAAGTTCGGTTAAGTGTGGCAAACAGAGGGACATGAAATCGAGCAAATTTGTACAATCGAACCGACTCAACTCCTCTTACATTGAATAGCCAATGTGAAGAGAGAAAAGAACTATATGGATAGTGAAACAATGGATAGACGAACACAGTTATGGAAGGGCGTTTTAGCGGGAATGCCCTTGAGCATTGCGGTAATCCCTTGGGGAATTCTAGCGGGCTCATATGCGATAGATGCAGGATTGAGTCAGCTTCAAGCGCAAGCGATGTCGGCTATTCTATTTGCTGGCTCAGCACAACTTGTCGCCGCGGGTATGTTCAAAGCGGGTATTGGTCTAGGCACCATGTTGTTGACTACCTTATTCATCACGTCTAGACACTTCTTATACAGCGTATCGATGCGTGACAAAATCAGCCACCTTCCTGCTCGTTGGCGTTTATTGCTTGGCTTTTGGCTGACGGATGAACTGTTCGCGATTTGTAGTGGCCAATCTCAGCAAGAGTTTAACCACTGGTATGCAGCAGGGGTCGGCGGTGGTTTTTATCTTGTTTGGAATATTGCGAGTTTTGTTGGCATTGTCGCAGGTAGTCAAATCCCATCACTTAACGAGATTGGGCTCGATTTCGCGGTCGCAGCAACCTTTATTGCGTTAGTTTTTCCATTAATCAGAACATTGCCTGTTGTCGTATGTGTGGTGGTTTCATTGGTCACATCGGTTGCCATGTCGGTTAACAATATTGAGGGCGGGCTAATGATTGCAGCGATTGCCGGTATGTTAGCGGGCTTTATCAGCGAATCGTTCCAAGAGCGAAACAACGGCAACAAGACAATTGTGGAGGGGAAATAGAGATGATTTGGTTAACGATATTCCTCATGACAGCGATTGTTTTTTTTAGTCGGTATCTGTTTCTAGAGCCAGCAATCCCGCTTCGATTAAATCAAACCACGCGTCGCCTGTTACGCTATTCAAGTCCCGCTGTGCTTACCGCAATTTGGGGGCCAATTGTATTTGCACCAGAACAAACATTTTGGCCAAGCCTTGAAAACCCATACTTGATAGGCGCGGTGGTCACAGGTCTGTTGATTTGGAAAACAGGCAATGTGCTGCTAACGATTGGCGTCAGTATGGGCGTGTTTTTGTTCTATAACCTCGTTGCGGTTGATTACCTTTTTTCTTGAGCTTCAACGTCAACTTCGGCTTTGTGTTTCTCCTATTATTTAAGGGCTGAATAACTATGATTACTTGTTATGTTCGATATGTAATTGATCCTAAAAAGGTAAGTGAGTTTGAGGCATACGCAAAAATGTGGATTCCTCTGGTCGCTAAATTCGGAGGTCAACACAACGGTTATTTCTTACCGTCGGAAGGGGCGAACAATATTGCATTGGCGTTGTTTACCTTTGAAAGTTTGACTGCCTACGAAGAATATCGGGTTAAGTCGCTGAGCGATGCTGAGTGCATTAAAGCGTTTGAATTTGCAGACGAAGTTGATTGCATCGTGAGTTATGAACGCAGCTTTTTTAGACCTGTTTTAGAGTGATAGACCTTGCAACGTATAGCTTGGTGGCATCTAATGTACTGATTCACTATTTGTGTGTTTAGGTTTTGGTAAGGAGTTAGTTTGGCTAAGAAGTATTATGTGGTTTGGAAAGGTCGTACACCGGGTATTTTTACTACTTGGAATGAGTGTAAGTCGCAAGTTGATGGTTTTGCTGGTGCGAGATATAAATCGTTTCCAACACTAGGCGAGGCCGAGTCTGCTTTCGGTGGTAAAACGTCGTCTGCGTCAGGTTCTACTGCGACAAAGCCAAGCTCTGCGGGTAAGTCGACGAAAGCTAAGGTGCCGCCTCTTTCGGAGCAGCAAATCACAGATATGCATTTTGATATCAAGATCTTTACCGATGGTGCGTGTGAACCAAACCCTGGTGAAGCGGGGACGGGTTTAGCGGTATACCAAAACAACCAATTAACCGAATTGTGGTATGGCTTGTATCAACCTGTTGGAACCAATAATACCGCTGAGTTACATGGCCTTAAACAGGCGTTTTTGCTCGTAAAAGAGAAGCTAAACGCGGGTCTCTCTGTAGCGATTTATTGTGACTCTAAGTACTCAATTGATTGTATTACTAAGTGGGCAACGGGTTGGGAGAAAAAGGGCTGGACTAAGTCGGGCGGCGAGATCAAAAACCTCGATATTATTAAGCCTGCGTATGCTCTCTACCAAGAATTGGCTTCAAAAATCACCATCTACCATGTGAACGGTCACGTTGGTATTGAAGGTAACGAATTGGCCGATCGAATGTCGATTGTGGCTATTTCATCGAAAGAGCAGGAGCTAGCTCAATATCGTGACATCGAAGATCTTGAGTCTATTTTGGCGCTGCGAGCAGGCTAGCTAGGCTTCTTAATGAAAAGCTAATGAAAGTTACTGAAAGCATAAGTTGCCATCATTAAGCAGTGCTAAGTTGAGCGCTACATTTCAAATGGATGTAGCGCTCTTTTGATCTTGTGGTGCTCAGTCGTTTTTGTGAGGCATAGCTGTCTGAGTTAATCCTTATTGAGCTGGGTTCTCTATCCAACGAGATAATTGCTGAGCTTGTTTGATCGAATTAAAACTGTCTTTCACTCTCTCACGTGCCTTTAACCCCATCGATGCTTTATCGTTACTGCTTAGCTGCGCGAAACGCTCAATCGCTTCTCTTAATTCTTCCACGTTCTTTTCGCTAACCACAAAACCTGTCTCTGGTGAGACGATCTCTTTGCATCCCATGATGTTGGTCGTAATGACGGGTGTGCCCACGGCCATCGCTTCTTTTAAAACCAGTGGCCCTGTATCCACACACCCAGTTTCGGAAAAACAGAAGGGCGCGATTAGGCTGTCATAGTTCGATAGTTTTTCTTTGACCCACTCGTGAGGTTTAGCGCCAAGAAAGGTCACGTTTCGAGTGAGCCCATTTTCTTTGACCTGCAATTTTAACTGCTGCTCTAAATCGCCAGTACCGATGATATCGAGATGAATGTCGAGAGGTTCGGCAATCGGCGCCAATGCATCAATAAGATGGTGGATACCTTTTTGCTCCACTAATCGGCCAAGGAAAACAAAGCGAAGTTGATTCGTTTCGGTTTTTGGGTTGAGTTGGAATTGTTTAGTATTCACTCCGCAGTGCAGGAGCTTAATGTTTCCTTTCGCCATGGTATTGAAGTCAGCAAGCATGTCTTTACACACTGCAACCACAAAATCACTCGATGAGATTTTATGTTCAATATCATAAGCGAACTCGTAAACATCATGACCATGAGCAACGAACGAGCAGGTTATGTTCAGAAGCTTTGCCGCGACGATGGCGTGAGCTGTAGTGTGCTGACAGAAATGCGCATGAACGTGTTCGACGTCGTTCTCGGCGAGTTGCAGCGCCAGTTTGAATCCATAAGCGAACAGTGATTTTTTTGGCATACTGGTTTGCTTGGAAACAAAGGATACCGCCCGGAGAAAGCCAAACCAATTGATGCTGGCTATCTTACCCGCCCGAACATCCTTACCAATTTTTATGATGTCATAGTCAAATGACTTTTCACTCTCTTCTATCTCAAATGCCATCACGCAAACATCGTGTCCACAAGCTTTCACTGAGTCGACTTCTGTTTGAATGAAGGTCTCACTGAGTACAGGGTAGGTTGGCGCCACAAATGCTACTTTCTTCATTCCTTACTCCTCAAATCCATATGACTAAAGCTATCAAGCCAAGGTAATAACCAACAAAGCAAGATACGAACCAAGATCAAATCGTAGCTTTGGAGGGCTTTTCGATTGCTTTCCGAAGGTTACCCCTTAAGACGTCGCTCGTTTTCTCAAATTGATAATCAAATTGGAGTTTTGACGCTCATGTCTGATCACCCTGTTCGTCATTTTGAGAGTGTCTGCGTAGGCGACTGATCTAAAAGTGATTTCATAGCAAGGCACTCTCGGCATAGAACATGCAACGTCAGCCATATCACGTATAAATCTGAGGGCGTCATTATGGCTAAAGTAAGTGTTGTTATTCCTACCTACAATTGTTTGGATTACCTGCCGAAGGCAATTGGCAGCGTACTGAAGCAGACTCATCAAGATGTTGAGCTCATTGTCATTGACGATAACAGCAACGATGGAACGTCGACGTATCTCGCTTCGATAGAAGATGAACGCATTATTACCTTATCTACTTTGGGCGTGGGTGCGCCTCAAGCGAGAAACCTAGGGATTGAAAAGGCGACCGGAGAATACATCGCTTTTTTAGACGCGGACGACTTCTGGTTTCCAGAAAAAATTGAGCGCCAACTCGAATTTCATCAACGATACCCAGATCTTGCGATGAGCTTTACTAACTACGAACACCTTAATGAAGACTATCAAGTGATAGTTGATTGCTTTAGTTATTGGTCGCAGTTTCAAGACCAAGATGAAGCGTTTATCAATATAGAAAACCCATTAGAGTTCATCATTGAAAACAATGTTATTGGAACATCAACGGTGATGGTGAAAGCGGATGTGTTTTCTCAAACAGACAGTTTCAATGCTGACATTAAGTATGGGGAAGATTGGGAGCTGTGGCTTCGAATGAGTGAAAGCCATCAGATCGGTGTGTTGAACTCCGTGCAGGTTGGTTACTTGATGAGAGCGAGCTCTGTTACCCAAACTGAAAGTCTTAAATTGAGAAATTTGCAGTCTGTAGAGACTATTCTTCAACATTACCAAAATGACAGTCAACGATGGAATCTACCCACTTCCAGCTTCAAAATCGCAAAGGCGAGAATACTGGAAGGCTACGCTGACTATTATCGAGGCTTACAAAAAAACCGATTGGCTATCTCATACAGTATCCGCTCGTTAGTTTTGGCTCCGCAAAAACGAACGTTACGACACCTTCTTGGAGACTGTAAGAGTTTCCTAATGCCTGCATTGTAAAGGAATAGGTGTCTGCTATGGGGTCACTAAAACAGTCTGCCTACTACGCCATTGGTATCGTGATGATGAAAGGGATCTCGCTCGTGATGATCCCCTATATCACTCATAAGATGACGTTGGTTGAATACGGTTCTTTAGAAGCCATCGTCTTGTTGGCTGACATCGGGACAATCCTATTTAGCTTTGGGATTGTTGAGGCAATGTACCGTTATGTGGGCGTCGCTGAGGGTGAAGAAAAGAGAAAGCTTGTCTCGAACTGTTTCACGTTGAGTGTCTTGGTCTGTGTGTTAGGCGGTTCTTTAATTGCTCTTAGTATGCCGTTGTTGTTATTGATGCTGCCCGTCGAGTTTCAGCCCTATCAAATATTACTTCTTCTGATACCGACCATGTTAGATGGTGCGATTTCTATCCCGTTAACACTGATGCGAATGAATGCGTTAGCTAAGCGCTTTTGCATGCTCAATGTATTGAAGGCAACGGTGCAAGCTGCAATGACCTTTGTGTTGCTTGAAGCGGGTTATGGCATTGATGGTGTTCTGATCTCTTCCGCTGTTTCGAGTGTGTTGTTGATGCTGTGTTTACTGCGTTATCAATGGCAGGAGATGGGCTCATTTGGCAGCCTAAAATACTCCGCTAAGATCCTAAAGTTTGGATTGCCCACGTTAGTCGGTGGTGCTTCTATTTACATGATTACAGGCCTAGACCGTTGGGTGATGGCAAGCTTTGTGGGTGTTGAAGAACTTGCAATCTATGCGGTCAGTGGCAAGTTTGCGTTGCTGCTTGGCTTGTTACTGCAGCCTTATGCTCTGTGGTGGTTTCCAAATCGGGTGGCCATGCTACAACAGCCTGGCGGTAAAAAAGTCTGTGCGGATAGAGCGCTAGTCGGCGTGAATCTGGCCATAGTGTTGGGTTGTTTGATGATCCTTACGGTGCCTGGTTTTATTGCTTTGATTCTGCCCAGCAGTTATCAGTATGCAGGTACTATTGTTGTCGCACTCTTGGCGATTGGTGTGATTAAGAATGCAGGGGATTACCTCAACCTTGGTTGTTTCAGCGGTGACTCAAGCCAATCGCAAATGTGGATACAAGGCGGGTGTGCGATTGTAGCAACCATTGGCTATCTTGTTGTGACACCGATTTATGGCGTGTGGGGCGTGGTGGTGGTGCTTTGTGGTACTTATGCCGTGAGGCTGTCACTGCTTTATATTGTGAGCCAAAAGATGGAGTACTTGCCTTACGATCATCGTAAATGGATGGCTGCGGTGAGTATCGCCATACTTGCGATTACCAGTGACAGGCTTCTTGGTTGGGCGCTGGTTGATGTTCATGACTTTGTTTTAGGCAGTTTTGTGGCAATAGTGACGTTAGTCGTCTTTGTTCGATACTCTGTTATTCCTGTTCCACAAGTGTTGCTCGATAAGCTTACGTTAGGCAAACATTCCCACGTAAGTTGAACCGATTTCACCCAGAGCGCGGGTATTCTGATAAGCATCTAGGGAAATATGAATTAATGATAATAAAACGCTGTTCATAATTATTTTAATTAGATAGTATTTATAAATCTAGTGAATGCTAACTATGGAAAGATATATGAATAAGTGGATGCTGCTCCTCTCTCTGTTTTCAGCTGCCTCATACAGTGATTCTCATTTTACAACCGAGAGTGTTGATACTCCCGACTTCAATTCATCGGGTTTCAAGCCGCCTGAGGTTTCTCGACAGGAACAAAACAATATCGTTTGTGAAAGTGTCGTTTGTAATTCAATCTCGCGATCGCAGCCCGTTCCTGAAGTGGGCGAAGTACCGGATCGAGAGCCGAATAAAACATTAGAAACGATAGCGAGTGCGATTTTCATCGCTGGCGAAATTGGTATTGCAGACAATTTGATTGAACCAGACGAAGAGCATTATATTGTCGAGTAAGGATTAATTAAAATGGCGGCATGTGAAGCGGAAATACAGAGCTTTCTGCATTCGTTCATTGATTAAATATTTACGAAGTTTTTAACAAGGACGAAAAATGGAAATCTGGAAGTTAATGCTATTCATCCCCGCTTGTTTCGCGCTCAACATGACACCGGGCCCAAACAATTTGTTATCAATGAACAACGCCCGTTGTTACGGATTTCAGGCCGCCTTTGTCGCTGGTCTAGGAAGAATCCTTGCTTTTTCCGGCATGATTGCTTTGGCTGCATCTGGTTTAGCGGTTGTGCTTTATACTTCTGAAACGCTGTTTTTCCTGATCAAATTATTTGGTGCAATGTATCTGTTGTGGATCGCGTTTAACCTATGGCGATCTCAAGCCAGCCCGGTCGCGGATATCGAGCGAAATAAGAACTGGTTTGGTCTTGTTAAACAAGAGTTCGCACTCGCTGCGGGCAATCCAAAAGCGATACTCATTTTCACTGCATTCCTTCCTCAATTTGTCGATGTTTCTGCGAACGTAAATACTCAATTCTTTGTTTTGGGAAGTACGTTTCTTGTATTAGAAATGCTCGCAATTTCTATCTATGCAGCCTTTGGCTTATATCTACGACATTGGTTTTCAAAACCTCAGATGGCCAAGCGTTTCAATAAAGCATGTTCTGTGTTTCTTGCCTTGTCTGGTGCGAATTTATTGGTGAGTCGTCAGTAGGAATTGACTGGTTTGTGAGTTGTATTTGTCGATGGTTTTGGTGCCATTAAAGAAGAGAGTGCCTATCTAGAGCCCGCATCTTGATGCCGGTTTAAATATGGGCGTACGCACGCCTAGGTCAACATCACGATACCGTGCATTAATACGACACTAGAGGTCAGTCGGGTTCGCATATCAAAGTAGCCGTCGGGGCCTTCACTTTGATTCTCTTCTCTCATTGACCTTTCCGCTCGCCAAACCGCAATGTAGCCTAAGATCAGAATCAGAGTGGTGAGGAACTCTTGTTGCTCACCGAGTAGCACCGCTAGCCACGCTGCCAACACAATAACATTGCTAAGAAACAGAGCCTTGTTGCTGGATTGGCTTTCGAAGTTCTCTATCCCATTGCCCCACAAGATGCCCGACAAAAAGCTCAAGATAACCACGCTGTAGGTGATGAAGAGTGTTTCTCCGCTCAAGCTAAAGACTTGGCTGTCGGTGAGTGATAATAGTAGACCGAATAAAAAGGGGATTAAACCCATATAACCGAGCTTGGCCATGGTGTTGCGTGTTTGAGTTGTCTCCAAGTAATCTGACCTCATAACTGCTGCTCTATTGCATTTTTGAGGGTACTACTGGTTGGCGATGTAGAACTCGGGAAGGTTGCTATCACTTTGCCTTCTTTGCTGACCAAGAACTTGTAGAAATTCCATTTCGGTTTGATACCGGCTTGTTGTTGGATTTCGGCAAAGACTGGATTTGCGTTTGGCCCAGAGAGTGACGCGCGCGCCATCATTGGAAAGGTGACGCCATAATCTAGGTAGCAGATTTTTGCGGATTGCTTCTCGCTTCCTCTGTCTTGGCGAAAATCATTACTTGGGAAACCAACAACCGTGAACCCTTTATCTTTATACGTTTGGTGAAGCTGCTCTAGTTGCTCGAACTGAGGCGTGAAACCGCATTGGCTTGCCGTATTCACGATTAATAAAGTCTTACCTTGGAACTCTTCACACAGCTCAATTTCTTCGTTTGAGTTTAGCAGCCTTTGTTTGCCGTTGAGTATCTCAGGGCAGCTTGCTGAAAAAGCGAATGAACTCGTTAGGCTCGCGATTAGGGCGGTGGACCACAGCAGTGAATGTTTCATAAGTCTGACTCATTTTAATTGGCGTAACTGTTATTACTGTTCAGCGACTTGAAATGATCACTTTAAAGGCCAGAATCGCTTAAATATCAGCTATCGCTTAAGTGTCAATTGTTGCTTAGCAAATAGGGCGCCACCAAGCGCCTGATATTCACCTTGGCTCCAAGGCGAGATGCCAGCAGGTACATGCCTCCAATCTTTCGGTGGAGGAATAGAGCGTCTGCTGGTGGCGTGTGCCAATACTCTTGCTCCATGCTGAGTATGGTTCCTGCTTCACGAAGCCTTTGGGCTAAACCACTGGCTTTGAAGTCGTAATCTTCATCGACAAGCATGGGTTCACAGGCCATTTTCACTAAGTTGAGAATCGCTTGGCGCTGGTCTGGGAGGATGGTCTCGCTAAAAAATCCAATCTGCTCTAACGCCTTGTTGAGTCCTTGTTCATCGTGAGTAATCACAGAGGTAAAAGCCAAACGATAGCCATCACTGAAGCGGCCGCTGTATTCTCGGGTTGCCCCAAAATCTAAAAGCCCAATCTGTCGCGTGTTTTCAACGTAAAGATAGTTGGCGAAGTTAGGGTCGGTCTGCACCATTTTAAAATCGAACAATTCCCTGAACATGAGTTCGAGCAAGCTGCGCATGACAAAATCGCGAGTACTTTGATCATAACCTTCTATTTGCTCTATCGAGACACCTTCAATGAAGTCCATCGCGAGCACTGATTCTGAAGACATTTGAGGGTGAATCTTAGGCACGACGAAGTGAGAGTGATCTTTTAATGCGTTATGGTAACGAGTTGCGTAGTCAGCCTCGCGAGCATAGTCCGCTTCATCATGGAGCTGTTTCTTCGCTTCTTCTAGTAAGCCTTTATAATCGACGGACTTGGGTATCAACCCAACGATGTTAAGCAATGTGCCTACGTTGTCCACATCACTGTCGATGCTTTTTCGAATACCTGGATATTGGACTTTGATGGCAAGTTTGTCTCCCGCATCACTGTAAGCTTGGTGAACTTGTCCTATGGACGCACTAGCGATAGGTTTAAAGTTGAAGGAAATAAATTCTACTTTCCAGTTGATGCCGAGTGAGTTTTCTAACACTTGGTTGAGCTGCTTTGTTGGCAGCGGGTCAGCGTCTGAGCGCAGGCGAGAAAGAATGTCGGCGAGTTCAGGTTCGAGGACATCGCCAGCGTCCATTGACAGCATTTGTCCTAACTTCATCGCTGCACCGCGCAAGTGTGCGAGTTGGTCAGTCAGGCGAGCAATGTTTTGAGGTGTTAATACCAAGTCTTTTGCTTTGGGTCTGTTTCCCTGCGCGAGCTGTTTTGTACCTTCAGTGATGACACTTCCGGCTACTCGAGTAGCGAGAGACGCGAACTTACTGAATCTTGAAATACGATGGGTAGGTAGATTTCTCTCTTTTGCCGACATAAAGGTTCTCACTTAGTTATCAAGATTGATACCAATCGTAGTAAATAACTGTTCACCCTAGCTTGTTAAAAATCTAGATAACGTCGTTAGATTTTTTGATTGTAGAATAACTACTTATCGAAAAAATCCGCCTTGTTCTCCAGCTTTTTCCCTGCGCTATTTTTGACCACTTACTTACTGTGATTGGTATGACTACAAAGTTCTATAAATCATTACCCAACCGAATGTTTTATTGTGGTAACTTGTTTCGCGAAACAGTAAACAGAATTTAAAGGACAAAACATGAAGTTTATTTGGTTAAAAGTCGCGGTTACCGTTTTAGTTTTTGCTGCGCTGTTTGGTGTGGTGTATTACAAAGTCTCGAGTGGTATGTCTTAACCAAGCGCTATTTTGTGCAGCTGTTACCATCGCAGCGCGACTTTCCGGTTAACCAGAAAGAGACTTTGTATCGGTTCTTGGCAAACCGAAGATAACACCAGTCGGCCACTGGCTTGAATATCGCCCAACGTAAAGGGGCGTATAGCCAACCTTTTCCTACTAAGCGCCACGCTTGGTAGGTCACGTCTAAACCTAGCAGCAGTTTTCCATTCTCATCCAGTGCATGCAAAACGGTGTTGGCTGCGTCGGCATCAATCTGAGGGTAGTCTGAAAAGGCTTCACTGTAGATATCGATGGTTTGAATCTTATTCTCGACATCATGCTTTGCAAGTGCCGCCATCTCCTTTGCACAAAGTGGACAGGTGCCATCGTAAAATATCGTTAATGCAGTCATTGTTTCCCTAACTATTTTTGCTAATTTTAAATTGTACGCAATCACCAACTAGGTGGATCATTTTACTCAGTTATCCGACACTGTAATTGTGACGACTATTTTACAGTACCATTACAAGGTAAATTCCGCGCTAATAACTAACGATAAAGAGTTGGTATTGATGATAATTAACGTAGCAAAAAAGTTTATTTTGGCAGCTTCTGTGCTGGTGCTAAGTGGTTGTGTTAGCTACAGCGTGACTGAGCAAGAAATGACGAACTACCTGCAAGATTCGGTGATGTTAGAACAAGAAGTCGGTGTGCAAAACGTTATGTATGCGCAAGTCGCTGTTGATGATTTAGCGGTGCAGATTGGTAGAGCTGATACCGAGCGTGTGTCTGTTTTAGCGAACACCAATGCAAAAGTTCAGGTGTTCAATATGCCGAATATGGGGTTGGACTTGGATATCGAGTTCAGTGCGATTCCTGAATACGACAAAGAGAGCGGCGAGATTTATTTGAAATCACTGCGTTTAGAGCGCTTTGAAGAAAAAGATAAACAGCTTTCGCCAGAGATTGCCAAACTACTTAAGCCTGCCGTTTCTATGATTGGTTTTGCTTTGTCCCAGTCACCGGTTTACAAATTGGACAGCAACAAGGTTCAAGAGTCATTGATCAAGTCATCGGAACCGAATCTTGTGATTAAAGACAATAAGCTGGTCATCGAGTTATTCGACTAACCATTCATAATTAACTGCTTTATAAGTATTTTTTAATTATTTCCTCTTTTTTGAAAATATCGCTTTACCTCAAGTTAACTTGAGGTTCTATCATCATACACAATCTGAAAACACAATCTGAAAACACAATCTATCACCTTGTCGTCTGCGGTAAATTCTGCACCTTACTTTGATGCTGATGTGAAGGGGGCGATGTCGGTGCCAAGTTTCTACGACAACTTTAATGTAGAAACGGGAGAGATCATCAATGCCGAAATAGTAGAGAACTTGAAATCGATCATGAGTCAGATTTAGAAATCGAATGACCTTCAATTAGACAAAGCAGCCGTGTTCATGACTGTTTTTTGTTGAGCCGGCTGTCAAAGTTTAAGGACATTAATTAGTTAAGATGAGAATTGGTCGTTATTATAAAGTTAAAGTAAGCTTTAAATATTTATGATCTCAAGGATAGTGTCGTAATGAGAAACATCGTATACCTCACCATAGGCCAGTTGGCTGAGCGCAGTGGCGTGGCTCCTTCGGCCTTACGTTTTTACGAAACCAAGGGGTTGATTGCTTCGATTCGTACTAACGGAAATCAGCGTCGTTATCAGTCGGCGATGTTGAGACGAATTGCGTTGATCCAAGTCGCGCAGTCAATAGGCTTCACGCTCGAAGAGATCACCGAAGAGTTATCAACACTGCCAATGAACCATACCGCGACTAAGCGAGATTGGGAACGCGTTGCGAAGAAATGGCAGGGGCAACTGGACAGTAAGATGGCGCAGATTAAATCGCTACAAGAAAACCTAACTGGTTGTATCGGTTGCGGGTGTTTGAGTATGCAGAAATGCCAATTGTTGAACCCTGAAGATATTCTGCATGACCAAGGACAGGGCGCACAACGCATTGTTGATTAGCTAACTGAGTCCCTGATGGAAACAAGATCTGTGCAACTCACTTTATGCCATAGTGGCGTATACTTATACCATAATGGCTTATACTTAGATGACATGGACTGTTAAGGATCGCTGGCGAATGCGAAGAGCCAACAAAATGACACCTAATGAACTGTTTTATGAAAGCTTTGAGCGTTGCAGGATCGATGAAGAATTTCTAGAAACATTTTTGGCGGACTTCTGCGAACACAACCCTAGGTTTTCAGAGCGATTTGAAAACATAGGGTTAGAGCAACAAACCAAGATGCTTAAAGCTTCAATCATCCTTATCTATAACTCTGCAGGTCTGCCGAGCGTACGAAACTCGGTGAGAAAGCTTGGGAAGCGACATAAAGATTTAGGCATGGATATTTCTGAGCAAGAGCTCAACGAGTGGTTTAATTCCTTGCTCAATACGGTTAAAAAATACGATCCACTTTATGATGAAAATGTCGAACAAGCTTGGGCACATACCTTGGAAACAGGACTTGCTATCATGAAGAAAGAGTGTGTAGTCTGAACCAAAATGTCTACAAAGTAAGCCACGAATCATATGTGGCTTACTTTAGTGTTATCCGTGACTAGATTAGAAGGTAAAGCCTGCTTGGATACTTAGTACCGACTCAGGAGTATACCAACTACTTGAACCACCGAACTCATACCAATCAAATCCAGCTCGAGTCACAAACTTGGAGTGGCCGAAAACTGGTTTTAGTGACTTGTATTCTGCGCCGATGCCGTAAGTTAAGCCAAAATCACCATGGGACCCTTTGTGGACTTCATTATTATCGTTAGATAGGAACACCAATTTGGTATCTGAGTGTGCGTAAAACGCGCCCGCCTTACCATAAACAGCGAAGTTTTCGCTGAAGCTGTGCTTATACATAGGTGTTAATGAAAGCATTAAAGAATCGAACTCTTGCTCTGTTTGAAGCACCTTGTCACCATTATAGCTAGTAGACTTATCGTCAGTGCTGATAACAAGTAACGTCGATTCAATATACCAATTGCTTTGAACGATCTGGCTACCTAACGTGAATTGAGCGCCAACGTCACCGCTATCCATACCTACACCACCTAATGTGTACATTTCGTTTGATGCGAAAGCTGAAGTTGATGCGATCCCCGTAACTGAGGCAATCGTAAGAGCCGCTAAGACTAATTTTTTCATTGTTTTTACTCTGATTTGTAAATTTCGGGAGAGGATTTTAGCGGCATTTTTAAAATAAAAAACACCGTTCGAATGGGCGGTGGTAAGATTAAATGAAGATTAAATATCTCAAAACATAAGCCTGTATTTCCATGACCTAAAATTAGAATTTTTTAGATGGATTAAATGCGCGGTGTGCGAGAGTTACTCTATGATTTAATGAGTTTTCTATGAGGGAGGGCGGTGCATGTTTCACGAAGAAAAACCTCTGGCGACGGAGGTCATCACCAGAGATAAGAATCATTCGAGGCTTACGTTTTAATCGAAATTAAATCCAAATGACCAATGTTGGGTTGGCATTGGATTGGCCGAGGTTCTAACACGTTACGATAATCGGATTAAAAGTGAGCAGCCCAACCAATCAGGAACCCTTGCAATGCGGTATCGTATTCAAAGGTACCTTTATTTTCGTAATCAACCCAAGTGGATTTATACGCCAGATTTAAATCCGACCAGTCGTTAATTTGATAGCGAGCGCCGGTTAACAGAGATGAGGTAAAGTCGGTATCGCTTCCAAGGCCCATATCTAAGCTCGTGTGCACAGTCCAATTTTTGTTGAGTTCCTTGGTCCAACGAACGCCTATCAGATAATCAATCCAATCTTCTTCTAAAGATCTTGAATTCAGGGTTGTCCCGCTGTTTGTGTAGAGTTTGGAATCAATATCGTTATCCCACCAGCGTAATCCAACCATATAATCAATGGCACCAATGTCGTATTGGTAGCGTTTAAAGCCTTTTGCTTCTAAAACGCCTTGTCTGATCTCAAGCTTGCCATTAAGAATGCCTGTGTTGCCAATGATTGAATCTGACTGTCCGCTCAGTTTCATGTAGCTGTAGTCAACGTAATAACCCCACTGATTGTTATAGACCCCCTCTAGTCGAAGCATCGCCCCCATATCCAAATGATCCATGATGAACGCTGGGTCAACATCAACATCGCTGGACAAATTACCAATGGTGGTATCGCCACGAATATTCAGCGCCAGTGCGTAAATTTCAATGCTGTGTTGCCATTTTTTGGTGTCTGTTTGTGAGTCGGCCTGTTGCGCATTTACGGTTGAGCTAGCGACCAATGCAAATGTGAGAACGTAACGCCCTTTAGCCATATTGATATCCCTATCTTCGGTGTGAAATAGCAAGGTTGTGAATGTTTGCTTTAACCATTTGGTTTTTACATATGCAACTTGTATAACTCTGATTGTAGACTATGTTTTTTGAAAAGAGCCAAATTAAAAGAGTAAGGATATGAAGCAACAAAGCGTTTTTTTGTTCGTCGCAGTTATGGGTTTAACACCGATAGCTTTGTCGTATGGTTATGCCCCGGTTGTCTCCCTTGATTATCTTTTCGGAATTGATGCTAGCCCTATCAATGTCACTCATATCTTTCGTGCCGTGATGGGGTTGTACTTAGCGTTGGCTCTGTTTTGGATAGCAGGGGCGTTACTAAAGAAATACCGACTGGCAGCACTCTACAGTTTGGTGGTCTTCATGTTGGGTTTGGCTGCCGGCCGAGTCATTAGCTTGTTGATAGATGGCATGCCTCACTGGCTACTTGTCGTCTATCTACTATTGGAGCTTGGCTTTGGTTTGGTAGGAATAAAAATGGTTCACAAAGAGCAATCTGAAACAGTATAAGGACATTCTATGAAAAGGATTTTCCACCTTGTTGTGATGAGTGTGTTGAGTAGCTTTTCGCTATCAGCATGGTCAGCACAAGAGCAACCGAATATTTTTGTTATCTTCACGGATGATATTGGAATATCAAACCTGAGTGCTTATCACAATGGTGTGATGAGCAGCGAAACACCGAACATCGATAGTATTGCTGAAAAGGGCATGCTATTAACGGATTACTATGCTCAACCTTCTTGTACGGCGGGTCGTTCTGCATTCTTAACGGGTCAACTCCCTGTTCGAACAGGCATGCACTCAGTTGGGTTACCGGGTGGCCCAGTTGGTTTAAGTGCCGACACGCCAACGCTTCCTGAAATCCTTAAAACCATGGGTTATGTCACGGGGCAGTTTGGCAAAAACCACCTTGGTGATAGAGATGAATTCTTACCGACAATGCACGGTTTTGATGAGTATTGGGGTTGGTTGTATCACTTGAATGCAATGGAATACACAGAAGATCCAGATTGGCCAAAAGATGGATCTTTGGATGCGTTTGCACCTCGTAATGTTATTTATGCAAGATCAGACGGTAAAGGTGGTCAAACGATTGAAGACGATGGTGCATTGTCGATCGAGCGTATGCGTACACTCGACGATGAAGTAAATAAACATGCGATCAACTTCATCGAAAGGGCGGTTGAAGCGGATAAGCCATTCTTCACTTGGTACTGTCCATCACGTGGTCACGTTTGGACGCACCTGTCACCTGAATACGAAGCCATGCTTGGCCAAAACGGTTGGGGACTTCAAGAAGTGGTCATGAAAGATCTTGATGACCATGTTGGTGAGATGATGGCCAAAATGGAAGAACTCGGTATTGCCGATAACACCATCATCATTTTCACTGCGGATAATGGTCCTGAGATCATGACATGGCCAGATGGTGGTATGACACCATTCCATGGCGAAAAAGGCACAACTTGGGAAGGCGGCGTTCGCGCTCCTGCACTTGTGAGCTGGCCGGGTAAAATTCCTGCAGGTACTGTAGGCAATGGCATCTTTGATGGTATGGACTGGTTACCTACTCTGGTTGCTGCGGCTGGTGGTCCAACGGATCTAAAAGAGAAAATGCTGAAAGGTCACGATGGCTTTAAAGCGCACCTTGATGGTTACAACCAAGTGGATATGCTGACTGAGAAAGGCGAGTCTAATCGTAAAGAGATCTACTACTACGAACGAGACAAGCTACAAGCGGTTCGTATTGGTGATTGGAAGGCGCACTTTGTGGTCCAAAACCATGGCTGGAGTGGTCCGAAAGAGGAGCTAAACGCACCGTTACTCTTTAACTTACGTCGTGACCCGTATGAGCGAGCGGCAGAAGAGTCGGGCATGTACTTGAAATGGATGGGGCAGAAAATGTGGGCATTTGGTCCTGCTCAAGCTGCTGTGCAACAACATCTAGCAACCTTCCAAGAGTGGCCCCCAGTGACACCAGATTTACCAGCTGAGAAAACAGGTGGTGTGGGTAATTAATTCGCACTTGTCTCAAGTAGTTGGGGCAGAAAAGGCTGAGTAGAAATACAAAATCCCGTTGGAGACTCTAATCGTCGCCAACGGGATTTTTTGTATTTTGGTTGTTTAAAAGCGTGTTTTAATCATGCAAACAAAGGCTGAAGAAAACGCTATTTTGCTTTCAACGTAGTGTTACGTTCTACAAATTGAACTGGGACCATTAATTTCACTAAGCTGGTGTCTTGCTCTTGAATCTGGCTAACGACAATTTTCACGGACTCACGTGCAAGGCGTCGGAAATCCTGCTTGAAAGTGGTCAATTGGTAGTTCAGCCACTGAGTTTGTGGGATGTCATCAAACCCAATCACTTGTAGGTCTTCTGGGATACGGAGTGCGAACTCTAAACGAGCCACGTCCATCACTGCCATAGCGAGATTGTCCGTCGCACAAAATATGGCTTCAGGATGAGAAGCTTCTTTGAACATGGCTCTGATGATCTCGAGTGAATCAAGGTAATCGTAGTCAGCTTCAATCACGCGAGCCTGTTTGCCAGTTAAGTCTTCAAATTCTGTGCAGAAACCCACTTGGCGCTCGCCATTGGTAAATGTCGGGACGTTACCTGTGAGGTAAGTGGCTGACTTGATACCAAGTTTATGAAAGTGCTGAGCAGCAAATTGACCTGCAGCGTAGTTGTCGCTTACCACATGGCTACTCTTAGTCCCTTCAACAACACGCGCGAACTGAACGATAGGGATGTCGAACTCTTCACACTCTTCATAAAGCGACTTATTAAAGGTCGCAGAAGCGGCAATCACGCCATCAACACGGTACTGGAAGATGTTAGGAATAGAGTGGTTATCGTTTCCATCAACTTGCCAAGGAATCAATACCGCAGAGTACCCCTGTTTTTGTAGCTCAGTAGAGATAAGCTGCAGTGTTTTCATGTGAATAGGGTAGTCGGCATCTGGGAAAACTAAGCCAATCAATTTGGATTCATTTGTCGTCAGACTGCGGGCAAAGGCATTGGGACGATAATTCAACGATTTTGCTGCATCGAACACTTTTTGTTTGGTCTTTTCAGACACTGAGCTGCCCGGTACAAATACGCGAGATACAGTTGATTGAGAAACGCCAGCAAGCTTAGCGACATCTTTAGAGGTGACGGTTGGCTTTGACGCCGTGGAGTGTTTTGGAGAGTTCATAGACCATACTTTTGAACCAAATTGACTGCGTACAGAGTAACATGATTAGGTACGTACTCATAAAGTAATGCCAACGAATGATATGAAAAATAAGGAATAATGGTTATTTTGAATTCTATGTTGGGTATAACCCATTAACTGTGTCGCTACAAATGTCGTTACAAAAATGTAGCTTTAAATAAATAGTGACTAAAAAGCTCTGCTTAGAAGCAGAGCTTTAGATTACGAATTTACTCAAAAATGAACCACATACCGCTACATTGTTAGAAGTAGTAACGAATACCGGCAGCGAACTGATCATCGTTGTTTTCGTATTTCACACCATTGTATGAATCTTTACCGTTGTCGAATTGGTACTCCGTCCATACTAAGAACTTGTTCTTCTTAAAGTGGTACTCAAGGCCAGGGATAATAAGCTGACGTTCGTAGCCATTCGCGTTGTCGTCTGTGTCCGTTAAGTAGTTAACGTTAAAGGTTGGACGTAGACCATTTTCAAAGTGGTAGTAGGTGAAGAATTCAGCACCACGGTGGTCGTAGAATTCAGATTGGCTGGTGGTCTCCCAGTTTGAACCTTGGCTGTAGGTGAAACCAACAAATAGTCCATCATTAGTGTAGTTCACACCTAATAAACCGATGCGTTGTGTGTCGCCATCTTTGATGTTTTGAACTGTGCTATCCACATCATCAAACTCATTCTGATGGTGCGCTAAGCCAATCGTTAGGCCATCCATAACGGTGTACAGCGTTGAAGCACCGATACCGTTTTTCAGCGTAACAGTATCTGAATTCGTTTGGTTGAATCTTGTTGATACAGCGACATCTTCACGAGTTGTTTGGTAAGTGAAGCCGTATTTCCAGTTGTCGTTAATGTTGTTGCGGTAAGTTATCGAGTTTTCAGCACGGCCTGTGCCTGATGAAATACCCCAGTCAGATAGGTTGTAGTAACCAGAACCACGTGAACCAAACACACGACCCATATCGGTAAACCAAGCCACATCGTAGAAGGTAGACCACTGCTTAGTACCTGCTGCGATCTTGCCGTATTTCTCGTGCTCGACGCCTGCGTATAGAAGTCGGTCGTAAATGTTATCGCCGTTAGCGCCCGAGTTATAACCCCATTCGGCATGGCCAAAGCCAGTCCAATCGTTGTCTAGTCCCATTTGACCTTTAAGGCCGAAACGAGAACTACCACTGTTCCATTCGCCATTATGATCGCCGCCCTTATCTTGGTAACGAACGTCGAAACGACCGTCTAAAGTAAGGCTATCGCCCGCGTCATTGGTAAAAGTGTGTGCAGCAAAAGCTGAACCTGATGTAAGTGCCGTCAGGATCACTGCAGAAAGTATCGACTTGTTCATTGTTGTTCTCTTTATTCAGGTCGCAGAAAGCCACCGTGCTTTCAAGCCCGTTATTAGTATTGGTTTGGCAGGATGTACCCCATCCATGAGGCACTATTTGATTCAATTATTGGTGGAGCAATTATTGACTGGTGAAGCAATTGATTGATGGAACATTGATTAGTTGGTGAAGCACTTGCTAGGCGCGAGAAGGAACGCCTAGCAAGTCATAGCAACCCAAATTAGATGTCGACTTAGGTTGCTACTGTTTGGTTTCTATCTTTTGGCTATTATCGCTAGGATTAAAGCGTTTCGATTACAGCGTTGGGTTCATGATGGTTGAAGTGCGCTCGAACACGTCTAGACCTTGTTGTTGTAGCCAGTAGGGAAGGTCGATAAGCACCCAGTTCTCAGACAGTTTGTCGCCGTCACGGTAGTAAACGTCAACCACTTGCATGTTTGCGCGTACTTCACCACCAGTCATACCAAGGAAGCCACCTGTTGGTGTGTTTGATAGGTTTGGCCAACCGAAGAAACAAGAGAAGTTACCTTCAGCGAAACGACAAACGTGACCGTTGAACTTCTTATCTTTCAGGTTGTTACGGAAAGGAAGTTGATGCTGTTGTTGGTAGCGAGGAATCGTGTAAGACGCGCCGATACCACATGGGCCGTACCAAATCATGTCTTTTGACCAGCTCTTCGCTAGTACTTCTGGTGGACAACCCATTGCGCCGCTGTCGTTTAGTGCAGAAAGGTCATCAACCATCTTGTTTACAAGAGCAAGAGTCGCAACGCCTTCTTCTGGAGCTGCATCTTCGAATAGCAGACCATCGTGATTACGTGGGCCAGGGTAAACGAAGTGCTTACCTGTTGATGGTGGAAGTGGGTAACAACCCGCTTGGTCCATCATGCCTAGAAGATCTAGGAACAGGCCTGTCTTTGTGATCTTGCCGTCAACAACACAGTTAAACTCTGCGTAGCGAACGTTCATGATTTTGCCAGTAGGGCGCATGCCTAGGTATTCAGCGTCGAATAGACCCATGAAGTGACCCATGCTCATTACCCAAATCTCCTCTGGGTTAACTTCGTTGTTACCGCCGATGAAGATATCTTGACGACGCTGCATGCGTGTCATTGATTTCATCATTGGAGCCCAGAATACGTCAGCCGCAGCTTGAGCGCCTTCTTGTTCGCGGAATGGGTAAACACCGCGCCATAAGTAATCTTCAGACGTGTGTGCTTTTAAAACTTCAGCAACGTTTTCGTGAGTAGCGTTTTCCATTGCGTCAAAGTAGTCACGAACAATGCGTTTAGCTTCTTGATATTTAGACATAATTAATTCTCGTTTTGTTGTCGAGTCAACATTCGGAACAGGACTCGATTTGGATTTTGTTACCGGCTGATTTATCAGCCGGATTGATGTTTATTTCGTGTCTTTAGAGGTTTCGACTAAAGGGGATTAAGCTTTTGCTGGTTCCGCTTTCTTGCTCTTGTCGAAAATGCCGCCTTTCAATGTTTCTGGTAGAGATAGCCACAGTAGACCAGCCAGAATCCATACGATTGGCGAGCCCCACATTGCTGTCGCAAGGTCGCTGCGCTCTTGGATGAATACCAACACCATTGGTGCCCACATGCCGATGATACGACCACCGTGGAACAGCGCTGCACCGAAGCTACGTAGGTGAGCTGGGAACAACTCAGAGAAGTAGCCACCCCATACCGCAGAAGCAGACAGACCGAAGTTGTAGATAAGGCCTAGGATAGCCAGCATGTTTAGGCTGCCGATCATCACGTCGCTTGGCGCAACGAAGAATACTGACGCCATGACACCCGCAAGAATGAAACCAAACGCGTTCACTTTACGGCCGTATTTGTCGGCGATTGCACCCCATACCCAAGCACCGAATAGAGAACCGAATGCTGAGATAGAGAAGATGATGCCGATAGTTGAACCGTCAAATTGGCGAACTTCTTTCAGGTACGTTGTCACGAAGCCTGAGAAGAATTGGTAGCCATAGAAGTTAAGGCCAGCCAGTAGTAGACAAGTGATGGTTAGCTTGCGGTAAGGCGCGCTTAGCATTTCACCCCAAGAACCTTTCTTCGCTGGTTTATTCGATGCTTCAGCCGCGGCTTGATCTTCTTCACCGTAAGCGATCACTTTCTTGTCGCTAGGCAGGATGAAGATCATCAGTGCAGCTGCAACTAGAGGAGGAATACCACCCACCCACATTAGGCTCTGCCAAGGTGCATCGATGCTAGAAATGAACGCCGCGTATGCACCCATTGCCATTAGGGCAACCGAGAACATCGAAGAAGCGAATGCCGTTAACTTACCGCGAACGCTTGGTGTGAACAGGCCGATCATCAGGCTTACTGCTACGGTGAAGTAGCCACCTAAAGAAATACCGATGATGAAACGCATTGCTGCCCACATCGCGTAGTCAGTAAACATCATGTTGATGATGGTTGCGCCACCGTTCAGTGCAGTGATGACAATAAGAGTCGATTTCTTACCAAAGTTTGATGCCACCCATGCACAGCTCAGAGCACCAATAAGTGCACCAACCGACTGCCATGTATAGAACTGAGCGGTATCCGCCAAGTTAATACCATCATACGCATCAACGATGTATGGGCGTACGTAGTCAATAATTACAAAGTTATAACAATAGAAAAAGTAGCCAACTAGAATTGCAAGATAAGCAGCTACCCTTTGAATCATAGGAACTTCGCTCATGTGTTTTTTAGTAGTCATGACCGATAAACCTTTATTTTTTATAGGGTGTTTTTAGTTTCGATTATTGTGTGGCGGTTATTGAATATCACCACACCATCTTCATTTCGGGAGAGATAATAGAATTTTTGTGGTTATTAGATCCGTGATCAAAGTCAATTTTAAAATGAGTGCGTACCCATTTTGTGTATTTTAGTGATCTTGATCTCATTAGATCGTCGTTTTGCGACTTTTTGGGCATTTAGAGTGTTTAATCATCTATCTTAGTGACAATACTCACACTTATTGTGGGTTTTTGAGGGAAAATATCCATTTTTGAGTACTATTGGCGGCGAATGAATTGCGAAATATAATAAACGGAATCTAAAAATGGTTACGTACTCAAGTTTTGTGGTTATTGCTTTGTATGTACTAACTACTCTATTTATCAGTTACTTAGTGAATAAGCGTTATAGCGTTGGTGGCGATTTCTCAACGGGCGGAAAGCAATTTGGTTGGTTTACGGCAGGTGTGTCGATTCTTGCAACCTACATCAGTGCGATGACGTTCGTGGGTATGCCGGGTTGGGTTTATAGCTCAGGCATGGAAGCGATGAGCGTCCATTTGAATTACCCAATAGTGATCTTTTTTGCTGTGGTTTTCTTTGTCCCGGTGTTTTACAAACTCGGCCTGACTTCGATTTATGAATACCTAGAGCACCGCTTTGGCGTTGTTGCTCGCACGATCAACTCTATCGTGTTTATTGTGGTTCAGTGTATTTCGGCTGGGGTAATTTTGTATGCAGTTGCACTGATCTTGGTGCAAGTGTTGCCGGTGAGTATCTCCGAGGCGATCATCTACATCAGTTTGTTTACCGCTTTGTATACTTATGCGGGGGGTATCTCAACCGTCATATGGACAGACATGTTGCAGTCGGCGGTGCTGATCATAGGCAGCATTGCGATCTTTGTTTTATTGCTGATGAAGATTGATGCTGGGGAGGTGTTGTCTCCTGAACATCTGAATATCATCAACCTCGATTTCGACTTGGGTGTTGATACCACATTGTGGGCAGGTGTAGTGGCTGTGAGCTTCTTACATCTAAGTGTCTATGGCACTAACCAACTGATTATTCAAAGAACATTGGCGACTAAGAACGTTAAAACTGCACAAAAATCGATGTTGCTTTGTGGTTACGGCGCGTTCTTTATTTACCTGTTTTTCTCTGTAATGGGCGTTCTTCTGAGTGTCTTTTATCAAGACCAAAGCTTTGAAAACAGCAACGAAGTGATTCTCGATTTTGTGTTTAACCATACCAACCCAATCATTGTTGGTTTGGTGATTTCCGCACTCTCAGCAGCAGCGATGTCGACCTTGGATTCGACTTATAACTCAATGGCGACAGTCGCAACATTCGATTTCTACAAGCGCTTTTTCCGTAAGAAAGCCTCTGATGCACATTATGAATCGGTGGCAAGAAAAATGAGCCTTGTTGCTGCAGCGTCGGTTGTTGTTCCTGCATTACTGGCGGTTTCTAATGAATCAGTGCTTAAAACTATTGCTAGCCTGACCTCCATTTTTGTTGGTATTCGCCTTGGCTCTTTTATCCTGGGTTTGTTCTTTAAAAAGGCAAATGAGAAAGGGGTGATTGCAGGCAGTATTGGCAGTGTAGCTGTGGTGTTCATTGCTAAATACAGTGGCATCTCTTGGCCTTGGTTTGCCTTGATTGGCACTGTGGTTTTCTTACTGTTAGGTGTTGTTGTGAGCCGCTTCTGGGGAGAAGTGACGGAGCAACAAAACGAATTTATAGCCAAGCAAAAGCATTTGTTTGCAAAGCCTACCGCGAGTCATTACGGCTTGTTGGTGTTCGCTGTTGTGACGATTGCTGCTTGTACTGTTATCCCTGATTGGCTTTATGCCGCTCTTTCTTAATTGACCGATTTTTTACTGGTATATCTATGTTATCGATCTTTGATATCTACAAAATTGGTGTGGGACCATCGAGCTCTCACACCAACGGCCCAATGATAGCGGGTTTTCATTTCACACAATTAATCGCGGATAAAATCGCAGAAGTGACGCGTGTTCAGGTGGATTTATACGGTTCTTTGTCATTGACTGGCATAGGTCATCACACCGACAGAGCAACCATCTTGGGTTTGCTCGGCAATAAGCCAGACACCATTAAAATCACCAGCGCTAATGAAGCGATGCGTCTTGCTATCGACAGTGGTGAAATGCAGCTGAGTGGCTATCACACCATTGGCTTCAATTATCAAACCGACATGCTATTTCACGAAGATAATCTGCCTCTGCATGAAAACGGCATGATGATTACTGCGTTCGACCAAAGTGGAAACGTGATTGTCGAGGAAACTTATTATTCGATTGGCGGCGGTTTTATCGCAACCGCTGACGAGCTGCAAAATGGCACTCAAACCCAAGCAGTAGAAGTCCCGTTTCCATTCAAAAATGCCGATGAAATGCTGAGAAAAGCAGAAGACAGCGGCATGAGCTTGGGTGGCATGATTCTGAAAAACGAAGCGGCTTTCCAAGGCGATGATGCTATTTCAGAAAAGGCCGATCAAATCTGGCGAGTAATGACTCGTTGTATGGAACGCGGCTTTGAAACTGAAGGCATTCTTGATGGTGGCTTGAACGTCACTCGTCGTGCTCCAAACTTGTTGAAGAAGCTTGAAGCGAATGCGGCCGTTGAAAACGATCCAATGGAAATCATGGATTGGATTAACTTGTTTGCCTTTGCTGTCAGTGAAGAAAATGCGGCTGGTGGCCAAGTAGTGACATCACCAACTAATGGTGCCGCGGGCGTTATTCCAGCCGTATTGATGTATTACCATCGCTTCATTAAAGAGTTGGATACTAAGCAGTTAAAAGACTTCTTAGCCGTATCGGGCGCGATTGGTATTTTGTATAAAACCAACGCTTCTATTTCTGGTGCCGAAGTGGCCTGCCAAGGTGAAGTGGGCGTTTCGTCTTCTATGGCGGCGGCGGGTTTAACCGCTTTACGTGGTGGCAGTAATGAGCAGATTTGCATTGCGGCAGAAATTGCGATGGAACACTCATTGGGTATGACATGTGACCCGATTGGCGGATTGGTACAAGTGCCATGTATTGAACGAAATGCGATGGGCTCGATGAAAGCGATTAATGCTTCACGAATGGCACTCAAACGTAACAGCAAAAGCCTGATCTCATTGGATAAGGTTATCGCGACCATGTATCAAACGGGCAAAGACATGAACAAGAAATACCGAGAAACCTCACTCGGTGGCCTTGCCCTAATTCACCTTGCAGCGCCATGTGAGTAGCCATCAAACAGATTAATTAGGCTCAATATCAAAGCCCAGCATCGTTAGATTTTAAGACTCTAAGGTGGCTGGGCTTTTAAGTATCAATTTTTGTTGAAAGACGACTGCTTATCAACTGGGAGCAAGATTATTCTCCAAGAGGGAGCTTATAGCTGTTTTTCAACTCTTTAACCGAGATATTGGACTGAATCGCACTCACGCCTTTTACTCGCCTGATCGAGCTAATACGCTCAAAGTACTCTTCTAAATCTTTCGCTAGCACTTGAATCATATAGTCGGCGCCGCCTGCAATACAGTGACACATAGGAATCCAATCGGTTACTTCGACAAACTCTTCAAACGGTTCTGTGTTTTCTACTTCATGGTTGCCTAAAGTCACAAGAGTAAAACCAGCTACATGAAAGCCTAATTTCTTACGATTCAGCTTCGCGGCATAACCATCGATATAGCCAGTTTCTTCCATGCGTTTCCAACGACGCCAGCATGGGGTTTCGCTGAGGTTAACTTTCTCCGCGAGCTTGCTGTTGCTCATGCGTCCGTCTTGTTGGATATGTTCTAAGATGGCGATATCTGTGTCATCTAACACTTCTTTGGTGGATTCTTTCTGTTTCATGGTGTTTTTAGGAAAGTCTTGCTCAAATTTGCATTAATATTAGCCTATATAGCAATTTAATTCCTAGTCGAATCTGTAAACTCTCTCCGTATAAATACTTTACTTATTAGGAGTGAGAGGAAATGAGCTCTCAATTAATGCTGGCGTTCTTGCTATTTTCAACATCAATTGCAATTACACCTGGGGCAGGCAATATCGCATTACTTGGGATTTCAAGTCGTTATGGATTTGCTGCGACTTTACCTTTTATCTCTGGGAACGCTGTTGGCATCATCATCGTACTGGCAGGATCCAGTGTCGGATTGGTGAGTCTATTTACCCTTTACCCAGATCTTTATAACATTTTGAAATACGCGGGTGCGGCTTACTTGCTGTTTATGGCGTGGTCGATTGCGAACATGCAAATCGAAGAAAGCACGACTGATAATCGCTCGGGCTTTATGTCAGGCGTGTTAGTGCAGGTGTTGAACCCTAAAGGTTGGATTGCTTCATTAACCGTGTTTTCGCAGTTCATCACCCCGAATGCAGATTACTTGATCCAAGTAGTGACTATTATCGCGGGTATGGTTATTACCGGTGTGCCGTGCATGTTGGTGTGGGCGTATTGCGGCACCATGCTGAAAAAATTACTGCAATCACCAAAACAGATGATGTTTGTGAACCGTTGCTTGGGTGGAAGCTTAGCGATGGTGGTTGCCTTTATGCTTTATCAACCGGCATAAATCACAAAGAAAAAAAACCACTCCTAAATCCATAGGAGTGGTGTCTAAATGTCGACTAAGTCGTTAACAGTAAAGAAATAAGTTAACAAATATTTAAGGAACTTGAGCTAAAAGCTTTTATGCCTAGAAGCTTTTAAGTTTTAAGTTTTAAGTTTTAAGTTTAAAGATTAAGCCGTTTCAGCCTCTTTAACTGGAGCTGAGTTACGGATTAGGTGGTCAAATGCACCTAAGCTTGCTTTTGCACCTTCACCCATTGCAATGATGATCTGTTTGTAAGGTACGGTTGTTACGTCACCCGCTGCGAATACACCTTTCATTGATGTTGCGCCATGAGCGTTAATTTCAATTTCACCGCGTGGTGAAAGCTCTACCTTCGAACCCTTCAACCATTCGCTGTTTGGCATCAGGCCGATTTGAACAAAGATACCTGCTAGTTCAATCTGTTTAAGTTCATCGGTGTTGCGGTCTTTGTATTCCAGACCGGTTACGCGGTTGCCATCACCAATCACTTGCGTTGTTTGCGCCATCTTGATGATTTCGATGTTTGGTGTTGCGTTCGCTTTGTCGATAAGCACTTGGTCGGCACGCAGTGTGTCTGCAAATTCAAGTACGGTTACGTGTTCAACGATACCCGCTAAATCAATTGCCGCTTCGATGCCTGAGTTACCACCACCGATAACCGCTGTTTTCTTACCTTTGAATAAAGGACCGTCACAGTGTGGGCAGTAAGCTACACCTTTATTGCGGTACTCTTGCTCACCCGGAACGTTCATTTCACGCCAGCGAGCACCGGTACTTGTGATAACCGTGCGAGCTCGTAGTGTTGCGCCGCTCTCAAGCTCAACGTGGATGTAGCCGTCTTCTGTGTCTTCTGCCGCAATGATGTTAGCCGCGCGCTGCTCAGTCATTACTTCAACACCGTACTCTTTTACGTGCTCTTCAAGGCTTGCCACTAACTTAGGGCCAGTTGTCGCTTTCACAGAGATAAAGTTTTCAATCGCCATGGTATCCATGACTTGGCCACCAAATCGGTCAGCAACCACACCAGTTCGAATGCCTTTACGTGCTGCATAAATTGCCGCTGAAGAACCTGCAGGGCCACCGCCGACAACCAATACATCAAACGGTGCTTGTTGGTTTAGGTTTGCTGCTTTCTTTTCTGCTGCGCCTGAATCGACTTTGTTAAGGATTTCAGCCAGTGACATACGGCCTTGACCAAATAGCTCACCGTTAATAAACACGCTTGGTACTGCCATGATGTCGCGAGACTTCACTTCGTCTTGGAATGCTGCGCCATCAATCATGGTTGTCTTAATTAGAGGGTTAATCGCCGACATCATGTTGAATGCTTGAACCACTTCTGGACAGTTTTGGCATGAGAGTGAGATGAAAATCTCTACATTAAGCTCTTGATCGAGTTCTTTAATTTGTTCGATTACGTCAGCTTCAAGCTTGATAGGGTGACCACCACTATGAAGCAGTGCAAGTACCAGTGATGTGAACTCGTGACCCATTGGTAAACCCGCGAAACCGATCGCAGTGCCTTTCTCTTGGTTTACGACCTGCATGATAGGGCGGCGAGAGCTTGCGTTATCATCTCGAATTACTTCAATTTTGTCGGTGAGAGAGGCGATATCATTCGCCAGATCTTGAAGTTTGTTCGCGGTATCGCTGCTATCAAGGCTCAGCACTAACTGAACATTGGTTTTTAGGTTTTCTAGGTATGCTTTTAGCTGCTGCTTCATTGCTTGATCTAACATAATCGTGCCTGCTCTTAAATTCTGTGTCTTGGTATTGACCAATACCTTCTTGCTGAAAAAGGAAAATAAAAAGGGGGCGCAAGTCGGCAAATATTGTGGTGTTGATGTTTTGAAAGGGTGGCGCGCGACTGCCCTTTAGGAGGGGGCCGAAGCGCGCCTGTAGAACCGTTTAGCTATTCTTGTTAGCTAGGCTTAGATTAAATCTTGCCTACTAGGTCTAGAGATGGCGCTAGAGTCTCTTCGCCTTCTTTCCATTTAGCTGGGCAAACTTCACCTGGGTTAGCGGCTACGTATTGTGCTGCTTTAACCTTGCGTAGTAGGTCTTCTGCGTCACGGCCGATGCCTTCAGCTGTGATTTCCATTGCTTGGATAACGCCTTCAGGGTCGATTAGGAACGTTGCACGGTCTGCAAGGCCTTGACCTTCACGCATAACGTTGAAGTTATTTGTGATGTTGCCCGTTTGGTCGCCTACCATGAAGTATTCGATAGTGCCGATTTTGTCAGAAGTATCGTGCCATGCTTTGTGAGAGAAGTGAGTGTCAGTTGATACTGAGTAAACTTCTACGCCGCGAGATTGAAGCTCTGCGTATTTGTCTTGTAGGTCAACTAGCTCAGTTGGACATACAAATGTGAAGTCTGCTGGGTAGAAGAAGAATACAGCCCACTTGCCTTTAACGTCTTGCTCAGCGATTTCTACGAATTCGCCGTTTTTGAATGCTGTTGCGTTGAATGGTTTGATTTCTGTGTTGATCATGATTCGACTCTCTTTCTAATTTGTAGTGTTTAACGCTATCTCGCGTCGATGGAGCTATATTGCATTCGCACCGAAAATTAGTGAAATCGGACATTTCTATAGATTCAATAGGCAAATCCTATCTTCGTAAGAAGATCGCTATCGACAAAAACTATCGATAAAAGTTATCAAACTAGGGCTACGTTCTATTTGGCTAGCTATGCTCTTTAGGCTGTTCTCTATTTCGGCTTATCTCTATTCACGTAAGCCTCTATGTATCTATGTATCTAAGTATCTAAGTATCTAAGTAGGCAAGTAGGCAAGGGCAGGCGTGGCTTCTTTAAGCGAGCTGGGATTTGATGCTAAATCTGTAAATAACAAAAAATTATCATTAATATAATTAATGATAATTTCAGTTAATCGTTACATCTCCATATACTCTCTCCATCGAAACGAAACATCGAAGCCAGTCTTCGAAACGCACAGAATTAAAAACGAATTTGGAGTAAGTTATGAAAATGAATCACGTAGGCATCATGGTGGGTGACATGGATCAAGCAGTCGAGTTTTACACGAAAGCGCTGGGTCTAAGAATCGTAATGAACAACACTAAAGTGATGGAAGAGCGCGAATCAGCAATCGGCCGTATGTGTATCGCTGTGTTCGGTGAAGGCTTTAAAGGCTTCAACATTGCACACCTAGTAACTTCTGATGGTATTGGTGTTGAGCTGTTCGAAATGAAAGATCGCCAAGAGCGTCACGAAGTTGATTTCTCTCGCCTAGGTATCTTCCACTTCTGTCTGCAACTTCCAAAAGAGCAGTTTCATTCAGCGATTAAGCGTGTTGAAGAGTATGGCGGTAAGGTTCGTATGGACATCATGCGTTACCACCCAGAAGACGAACTAAAACAAGCGCAAATGGTTTATCTAGAAGACCCGTTTGGCAACCTATTCGAATTCTACTCGCACACATACGAAGACACGTACGCGACTGATTACGAGTAATAGAGTTATCTACCAGCCATAAGGTAGAAAAACCGAAACACCCCCTAAAGAGGATTGGTAGAGATACCAATCCTTTTTTGCGTTTCTTTGATGAGAGAAGGGGCACTTAATATTAGACTCGGGCATAAATCAACCTATCTTCGGGTGTTCTTTGAACCGCAGTTTGTTTGTGTTGAATGACTAATAAAGAAAAAGATTTAAGGTGTTGTTAAAGTTGACGTTTTGAAGATAAAACCTTTCATGAATATGACGGAATAAAGCGTTGTTCATGAAAATATTGCGCCATCATACCGAATGGTAGCCTTGGCTGAGCAGTGACTATACTCAGCACTATATTGCTAACCTACAACAACGAAAATAGAGAAACATGCACAGATTAGCGCCCCAAAACCACATGCAAAAACTACATATCATCGTTACCGCTCTTATTCTTATGATATTAGCTGGATGCACCTCAACGTCGGCTGTCGGCAGTTCTAAAATAAAGGACTATGCCAAGTCACATGCTCTTGTGGGTAGAGCTTCTTGGTATGGCGATAAATTCCATGGAAAACTCACAGCAAGTGGTGAGACATACAACATGAATGCCTACACAGCGGCTCATAAAACCTTGCCCTTTGGGACGATCGTGAGAGTGACTAACACTGCCAATAATAAGTCTGTCGAAGTTAAAATTAACGATCGAGGCCCTTACGTAAAAGGCCGAGTTATCGACCTTTCTCACAAGGCATTTGCACAAATAGGTAACGTTAAGCAAGGCACCGTACCTGTCAAAATTGAGATTGTTGATGACAGTAATACCTTTAGGTATAAGCACTAAAACCCCGCTTGTATGTGGAACTAAAAGGATTGGTAGAGATACCAATCCTTTTTTTTGTGTGGGCATTACTGGGGGATACTAAAGTGGGTTTGGACAAATCCGTGTAAGCTCAAACAACAAGTCCCGTCCTAACCTCTCCTTAATCAGCATCTGCTATCAGTAATACTTGAGGTTGATTCACCCATATCCAATACGCCCAGTATTTACTCCTGTTCGGTTCTCAACCAAAACTCAGAAAGATCTTCAAACAAGTCGTCGTTGTCTAAGATACTTAAATGATTTTCGTCGTACCCGAAAATTTGGTCGGCGTTTAATTGAGCTGGACGCGAAAGCTGGCTTGATAGGTCAATTACGCCATCATTACTGTTGGTATTAAATAACTCCCCTGAATTGTATCCAAACGCTAAAAAGTGCGGGGTATGGTTTTTAGTTTTACTACCAAATAACTCGGCGATAAATTTTCCGTCTGGATTTAAATCTACTCAGGCTGGCATCACGATAGGGGAGTATTCAACTCCTTGCTTGGCAGATGCCACACCCCCAAACGGGGAAGATATGGTGGTGATGCTACTGACAAAATTGCACAACTGCCCGATTTGGCACTGACGAACACTGTTTGTCACGATAAGCCCACCCATGCTGTGTGCCACCACGTGTAATTGTTGGATCTTGTATTCCGTCACTATGGTATGCAGCAGGTTATTTAAGCCTTTCGAACTTAAAACCAGAGATAAGCCAGAAGGGTAGTTGAATACCCATATTTGGTATTTAGATTGATCGATTTTTTCGATTAATGGAGCAAAATCTAAAGCGGTTGCGTTGATACCATGTACAAATAGGATAGGGATTTTAGTTGGGTCGTATTCCGACAAAAAGTAGAGTCCAGCATTCCCTTCAAAAAAGAATGTTACTGGCTGCCACATGCCAAGCTTAGCGTTTTCTCGCTTAAAGGGCGGATCCGTTAAACTCACAACAGTGCCTATATCGACAAGATCCAATTCCACTTTCAGTAAAGAGGACAGTGAGTGATTAACAAAGGCTCTGGGCGCTTTGTTTTCGTCAATGGCGAGTGAAATTCTTACTGTAGAATTGTCTTGGTGATCATGCAGATTAACGACACTGAATGGTTCGTCAGCTTGTAGGGTTAAATCTTGGTTTTTATCATCAAAGACAAGTAGGTAGTGTATTTTTCTAGATAGCTGCAATTGAATACTGTCGCTATCTATTATGCCGTCGTAGCCATCAACTTCGCTTTTATTGATATCTTTTATCTGTTGAATAACGACGGCTGAGCCCGACGCTGGTTCGGTCAAAATGATTTGGTACTGGTCGGTATAGGCATCAATTGCGTCTATCTCATTAGATAGATTTCTAAAATTACTGCACCCTGATAGCACTGAACTGAGTAACAATGCTGAACTGAAAAATATTGCAGTAAGTAATCGCCTCATTCCAATTTCATCCCCATATCAACAAGCTTCGTCATTCAATCAATAATTTTTATACATAAACAAACAGCATGAGTTTAATACTAGCAAGAAAACAGAGAGTTAGGTCATACGTTGTTCTTGAGCATGTATTGTCTTGGTCCGAGTTTACTTAGTTCACGCTGCTCGACCGCGGTATGGCTGATGTCGATTGTCTTTTCGATACTGATTGTCTTTCCGACCCTGATTGTTGGTATATGATTTTTACGATTCTCAATCGCTTTGATTCATGAAAATTATCGACATTAAGAAAAAAATTGAACTTTATTATTTTAGTTAAGTCGTATTGCTACGTTTACCATAACAAGACATCTGCAGTTTAGATATGATCTCAAGTCGAAACACACATCAGCTAACTCGTAGCGCACTATTATTAGTGGGTTGGGTTATCTGTTTCTGTCTCGCCAGTAATATGAGTTTTATCCAAGGCTGCAAAGTAAATTATGACAACAGTGATTCTGCTATTTCTACTGCCGTGCAGGCAAACAAGATTAGCGATAGTGGCGTTTTTATTGATGGGGCATCTCAATCCCAAGACGGCCAATCCGTCCAAAAATGTGAGTTATCAGAACACCTGATAAACTTTGATCACCACCAAGTCAATGATCAAGCTATATTCACGTACTTCATACTCGTTGTCGTCGTATTGTGGTTGCTAAGTACTGTCCCGTATTTCCCTCCCTTCACTGAGCCAATCCTCCACAAAGGTAGGCGCATCCATCTCAAGATCTGTGTCTTTAAAGAATGAAAATAAGAGCGTTTAACTAACACTCATATTATTCATTTTTTAAGGAAAAATTAGACATGCCTAAAAGCAAAATGTCATTGCGCTTTGTTGTGCTTTGGCTATTCGTTGCGTTGTGTTCAACATTCACTGTGAACGCAAGTGCGAGCGAATCGATGACTCCTGTTACAACGGGTTGGATGCAAGACAAGTTACATCCGTATGTAGAAACGCGTTTTGTCATGACAGGACAAATTAATAAAGAAGATAAAACCGCGGCGGGTTATCTGGAAGTGAACCTTTCTGATGAATGGAAAACTTACTGGAGAAGTCCTGGCGAAGGAGGCATTGCGCCCAAAATTAAATGGGCTGACTCTAAGAACGTTTCGCAACTGCAATGGTTTTGGAAGTTTCCTCAACGCTTCAACTTGCTCGGCATAGATACGCTAGGCTACAAGCACAACATCATCTTTCCGATGAATCTTCATATTGATGATATGAACAAACCTGTTGAGCTCCATGCAGTGCTGACGATGTCTTCATGCACCACCATATGTATTCTCACGGATTTTGACATCAACTTGGTGTTTAACCCAAGTGAGATGACCGTGAATAACGACGCGATGCTTGTCTACGCAAAAGCAATGAGCGAAGTGCCGAAAGACTCACCGCTTGTAGAGGGCACATCTACGATTTGGGATGCTCACAAGTCGCAACTTCAAGTTATTGCTACACATCAAATTGGTTGGACTGCACCCGATATAATCGTGGATGGTGATTCAGATGAAATGCAAGATGCTGAATTTGGTATTCCTCACATTGAAATTGAAGGTAACCAAGCCATTGCGACTTATGACGTAAGCAGCTGGATGGGCACACCCGATCTCAACAACCAACACATTCGTGTAAGCATCAAAGACAAAGACTTCATCACAGAATACCCAGCCACCGTTACCAACGGCATAGTGGGTAATAGCTCTATGATAAGTATGGTGCTTTTGGCGCTATTAGGAGGGTTGATTCTCAATATCATGCCCTGTGTATTCCCTGTACTTGGAATGAAACTGAGTGGGGTTATTTCTGCTCAAGGCATGGCAAGAAAACAGGTTAGGTTCCAATTCCTTGCATCTGCGAGTGGCATCCTCGCATCCTTCTGGTTAATCGCCACTTTCTTGGCTGTGTTAAAAATATCAGGCAGCGTTATCGGTTGGGGAATTCAGTTCCAAAACGGTTGGTTTATCGGTGGGATGTTTATCGTCACAGCCCTTTTCAGCGCCAACATGTTAGGGCTTTTCGAGATCCGTCTTTCATCGAATACCAATACGTGGATGGCAACCAAGGGAGACAGTAGTTACGTCGGACACTTTACACAAGGCATGTTCGCAACGCTATTGGCTACGCCATGTTCTGCTCCATTTCTTGGGACAGCCGTTGCATTTGCTCTTGCCACGACTATCCCGACGATGTTTGGTATTTTCACCGCACTTGCCGTTGGTATGGCACTTCCATGGATCATCGTTGCTGCATTCCCATCGATAGCTTTGGCTCTGCCTAAACCAGGAGCATGGATGAACCGTGTTAAATACCTGTTCGGCGGAATGATGCTAATCACTAGCGTTTGGCTCTTTAGCTTGCTTCGACCTCATGTCCCTCAATTGTGGCTATACGCAATACTGGCGGTCAGTGTTTGCCTATTGCTTGTCAGGTTGGTTCAAGTGCATGGAATCAAGACTGCGGGTGCTGTTGCCTTGCTGCTGTTGAGTGTTATCTCTGCCTCGTTATTTGTCGAGAAGGCAACATCCAAAATTCTGCCACCAGAACCTGAGTGGGAAGCTTTGTCGACCGTAGCCATTGATGATCATGTTGCTAACGACAAAGTAGTTTTCGTTGATGTTACCGCTGATTGGTGCGTGACTTGTAAAGCAAACAAGATCGGGGTTCTCTTACAAGATCCTGTTTACAGCGTATTGACTGAAGGTGATGTAGTGCCGATGGAGGGCGATTGGACAGTCCCAAGTGATAGTGTCACGTCATACCTACAAGATCACAACCGTTTCGGTGTTCCGTTCAACATGGTTTATGGCCCTAACGCTCCGGAAGGTATTGAGCTTCCTGTCATCTTAACCAGTGATGCGGTGATGGAAGCCATTGAGAAAGCAAAAGGTGGTGACGAATGATGAGAAAAAAAGCTAAGGCAAAACCTCAGTCCAAAAAGCAGAAGTTGAGATCGGCATTACTGTATACCTTGTTCGCATTGGTCGTGGTCTTTGGTGTTGATTATTGGCGTACAAAAGACGTTCCAATGCAGAACGTTCCGCCAATGGTTGGGATGTCGTTATCCGGTAAACCGATAGATGTAATAGAGATGAGTAAGAAAGAGCCGGTATTAGTTTATTTTTGGACGACATGGTGCGTCGCCTGCAAATTTGTGACGCCAGTGGTTGATTGGTTTTCATCGAGCTATCCCGTCGTTGGTGTATCACTGACTTCGGGTAAAGATGAAAGAGTTCAACGCTATATGAATGCTAAAGGGTATAGCTACGACAACATTAATGACACTCAAGGTAAAATTGCACGCGATTGGGGAATCTCCTTAACGCCAACACTCATTGTTATTAATGATGGAAAAGTAACAAGTGTTACTTCAGGAATTACTACGCCAATAGGTATCGCAGCCCGACTTTGGTTAGCTAAGTATTAATGGGAAAAATATGAAATTCATAACAAAAAGCATCATCACACTATTGGTTACTCTGGCTTTCTCACCCGTCACTTTCGCAATGACAAAACAAGAAAAAATTGCCGAGATAACGCAAATGCTAGAAACGAACGAAGGTATTATCGATTCAGTTCACGACAGTCTAGCTGCTTACATAGATCAACAAAGTAGCTTTGATAAAACGTTAGTTGAGAGTCATGACTTTATTTATAACAACCCACATCACCCTTGGTATGGTTCCGAACATCCAAAACTGACGATCGTAAATATGACTGATTTTAGTTGCCCGTGGTGTAAAAAATTAGACCCTGTTCTTCGAAAAATAGCGGATGAGTTCCCTAATGACATCAAGGTGATAAATATTTATATCCCTCTAAAGGAGAGAGATTCGCCATTGAACTCAGCAACTTTTGGACTCAATGTCTGGAACAATGACAAAGAAAAATACAAAGCAGTTGAAGAGATGTTGATCAGTAAGCCTGGTATTCACAACGTTCGTTCGATAATGAAAGTAGCGAAGAAGAACAAAGCCACCGATTATGTTTCTTCAGACAGTGAAATAGCGATTGAAGTTGCTGAAAACTATAACTTATTTACGAGGCTGGGTTTTCGGGGTACACCAGCGATGCTAATTGATGGAACATTGCTCCCCGGCTACTTGCCATACGAAAAACTATATCCAATAGTAAAGGCTAAGCTAGAAGAGAAAAGTAAATAGAATAAATTTACGATAACTTAATTATTATCTTTGATGGATAAAAAGCCCTATTGATTAGGGCTTTCTATCATTTAAATATTAATTGTAAAAGTAGATTACAAATTAATAAACAATATACAACGCAGCTAGTCCAAATATGCCTAGAAAACTCAGAACACCACATGTCGAGTACAACAACAGTCTCATTGTTAATTCCTGATTACAAAAAATGATTAATAGTATTTACTTTTATAAATTGTCTTATGTGCAATTTAAGGGCGTGGGGTTGACAAGGTTATATTAAAATAGCACCTCCAGATAAATTATCACTTAACATTTAGTTAGAGTTTCCCATGCTGAAATAATTCCCTTTACTCTTTGTTTTTTAAGAAGTAATTAGAGGTTGTTTATTTTTAATTTTTACAGGTTTATATTCCATTTTGTTTCTTGTGTGGTTGTTATTTGGGTGGGTAATACGTGAATGTAAATTGATTCATAGAGTGGGAATTAACTCGAAAAATGGAAACTAACTCGTAGAATGGAAGTTAATTTCTTTAATCTGGGTGATCAAGTTATCCTCGATGAGGACTGATACGCTCTCGATTAAGTTGTTATCAACACCGTTAAATACGTTCACGTTAGTGATTAGCTTTTTCATAGTCTGCACCTTTTGGAAATGAGTGTGTGTCGCTGATGGAGTCATCATATGGGGGCAGCATTTGAAGAATGGCCATTTGGTGACAGTGATGAATTGGGTGTGTTTTTGCTATTGCTATAAGAGAAGGAAGGGGGATTTCTGTCGAATCATTAATTTGAATAATGATTATTGGTGGTGTCACAAAATGGTAAGTTTTGCTCCTTTTCGAGCGCTAAGATGTATTTCAAATCAAGGCGACTTATCAAATTAGAGAGAGACAGAATGACTAAATCAGACAAAGTTTACGGGTTCAACACACCACAACGTCTATTTGTAGGTTACACGTTAGCTGTGCTGGTGGACTTAGTGGTACTTAACTTTTTCGATGAGTACTGGGACTTCGTCAACATTGAGTCTTTCACTATTTCTTTGATAGCAGCGTTATTACTGCAGTTATTGTTGAAGCTCTCTATTGGCTTAGAGCACAAGATTGCTGAGCACTTCAAAAGTAAACCGGGTACCGCGCCTAAGGTTTATCGCGCCATCACGACTTACATCATCTTGGTGGGTTCAAAGTTCGTGATGCTAGAAGCGATTAACCTTCTGTTCGGAGATACGGTGAGTTTTACAGGCCCTTGGGGCGGTGTAGTGGCGTTCTTCGCCGTGGTATTTACGATTCTGATTGCTGAAGTAATTGTATCGAAGATCTACTTTGCGCTTGATGATAAACAAGAATCAAACTTGAAAGAAAAGACAGCTTAAGCATAAGTAGAGTTAAACATAGGGGAGTTCGGAATGAACCCTCAATTGAAAAGGGTTGGCATGTTTGCCAACCCTTTTTGTCTTTTAGCTATCCCACACTTTAGAGTAAGCGACTAATTCAGCCTATGCAGACCGATTAATTAGTACTTAACTTGGTAGTTCAGAGTGTAAGTACGGCCGCGGCCTTTGTAGTCATACGCTGCTGAGTCGTAATGAGACGAGTAAAGGATTTGAGCACGTTGACCCCAAACAGTGGTGTAGTCTTTGTTCAGTAAGTTTTGAATACCAAAACCTAGACTACCGACAGGAAGCTGATACGTACTCACTAGATCAAACACGGTGTAGCCATCAAGTTTGTTTTTGTCGTCTTCGTAATCAAACATAGTTTGGCTTTGTACTTTTACAGATAGGTCTGTGTCATACCAACCTGCCCAAGCACTTGCTTTAGAAGTACTTGCACTTCCTGCAGATACATCTTTCCAACCGTCGTTACCTTTCACTTCAGAGGTGACGTAGTGACCAGAAGCGCCCAGTTGAATGTTGTCATGTACCCAGTAAGAAGCCATCGCCTCTAGCCCGTACACTCGCTTTTTGTCATTGATGTTTTCAATCAGCAATGTCTTTCTGTTGTACTTCACTGATTTGTCAGATTGTGAGTAATAAGCCGCGGTTTGCAAGCTTAGCTCGCCAGTATCAAGGCGGTAACCTAACTCGAAACTGTTGGTTTTGATACCAGACATTTTTGAGTCATTAACATTGATGCTGTCGTTGAGTTTCCAGTGATCACCAACGAGCTTGTAGCTGCCTTGTCCGTAGTATTTAGCTGGGTCTGCAAGGTCGAAACCTTGCGAGAAGTTTGCCCAAACTTGAGACTCGTTATTAAGGTGGTAGATCGTACCTAGGTTAAATAAGCCAACACCGTAATCAGTTTCACCACCTGGTACTGCGTCTGCTGTTTTGCCTTTACCAGCAGCAATTTTCTTCTGCTGGCTGTAGCCGACAAAATCATCAATCTTGTTAGAGATGTATTGGTAGCGGAATCCACCTTCCACCGTCCAATCATCGGTGATCGCATAGTCAGATTGCACAAAGCCCGCGATAGAGCTGACTTTAACACCGGCATAGCGACCCACTTGTGCATAGGTCTTGTTGACTAAGTTGCCTGAATTGTTCGCAATGGTGCGATCGTAAAGCGCTTGATTGCTATCAAGCTGATCTTGATACGCATCGATACCATAAACAATATTGAACTTATTGAAGCTCTTAGCCAGTGCTGTTTTTAATGAAATAACATCGGTAATTTGTTGACCAGAAGATTGGAAGTAAGGCGTGTAAGTTTGGTCTTCTTTACGGTATGAAGCTTCAGCAATAAACTGATGCCCAAGGAATTGATCATCGACGTAAGAGGCACTCAGCATGATGCGCTCAGTTCCGTGTTCGCGATCCGAGTAAAACCCTTTACGTACGTCAACAAAATCGCGCCCGGTGATGTATAGACCGTAAGGAGAGTTTTGCTGGCTATCGTAATATTGTGCTAGGAAGTTGAGCTTTTTGGTCTCAGACAGGTTCACGCCGACAGTTGTCAGGAAATCTACCGTCTTGTTGAACTGCAGTGAGCCTTGTGAAATGTCAGGAGTAACAATATCGCCATCTGCATCGAATACACCTTGTGTCTCGGTGTAAACCACAGAAGAGCGAGCTTGAACTTTGTCGTTACCGCCAGAGATAGATTGACCGACTTTGTAATCGAAATCTTCACCTGAATTAAAGCCCGATGAACCACCGACATAAGATTCGAATTCTAACTCTTCACCTTGTGCTTTTTTGGTGATGATGTTGATGACACCACCAGAAGCACCGGCACCGTAGATAGACGTTGCACCCGATAACACTTCGATGCGATCAATGTTAAATGGGTCGATTGAATCTAAGTGGCGGCTGATTTGGCGAGAGGATTGCAGTGATACGCCATCGATCATAACGAGCATCTTACGGCCACGTAGATTCTGACCATAGTTAGTACGAGCGCCGCTGCTTACATCTAAAGAGGGAATGCTCGCCGATAGAATTTCACCTAATGATTTACCGCCACGGTATTCCTGTTCGATTTTATCTGCGTCGATGTACCAAACTGTTCCCGGAATATCGCTGATCGCTTTAGGCGTTCGGCTTGCGACAACCACCATGTTTTCTTCGGTTGTGTATTCTTGTGCTTGGGCTGTAAACACTGTGCTTGCTGCGACAATCGCTAGCGTAACGGTGGAAAGCTTGAAACTTCCTTTTTCGGTTTTCATTTTGTTCTCAATCTTGATCAATAAAAGGCTGCACAAAGACTCATATTTGTGCGATGACTTTGTTTTTTATAAGTAAACAAGCGTTCATCTTTACTGGTTAGTAATAAATGAAGCCTCCTAAATTAGAAAAGAGGTTAACAGTGGTCACTTACTTATGGCCCCAAACATACTCATCTCGATATCTTTCAAGCTTGTATACGTTCGCATTCACGCCACCTAAGCGGTTACTACTTCTATAGTTAAAGTACGAAGTATTATCGTTAAGTTTATCAATTCTAAATAAGAATCATTATTATTGTGTTTTTGTTGCGAAAATACAATATGAAAATGCAATTTTATTTTATAGATTTGGAAACACTTGTTTGCCGAGGGGGTTAGTCACTCGGGCGGAACAGAGCCAGTGCCTTGTTCCGCAAGTGTTTAAGCGGGTGTGAACCATATAATTCAGAAGGTGTGAAAGTGCAGGTATTAGGGCCTGTTGATCTTTTGAACAAAATTTAACAACGAAAGGTAAACAGGCCCTCGTGTGTTCGTGAAGTCAGAATGGTATTTTCGATGGTAGAAGGACACGATAAGGGCAGCCATGATTTGACTGCTCACGTAGTTAACTGTTTTTTGCCATGATGCTGTTGATTAAGCTTTCTCGCTGATCCATAGAGACCGTCATTACGTCGTTGTAGGTGCGTTTCATGACTCGAATGTCATTTTCCAGTAGCTGAGCTAATTTTGTCGAGGCCGTTTGGTTGTCACCTTCTAGCACCAATTCGATGATCTCTAGGCGACGCTGGCACGATTTAGTGACCGAAGATTGAATGTGCATCGAGACGAGATCGGTCGCTTTACGTAGGCGATTATGTTGTTGCATGGTGCTCAATAAGAAGCGATTTCCTGAACATGCGGCAAGTTGCTCGTGAAACTCGGCACTGAGGCTAAAGAGTTGACTGGCGTTGACAGATTCTGGGGCGTTAATCGCTTGAGCATGGCGATCTCGGCAGCTTTCAATTGCACTGTTATCAAGTGTCCATGTTGGTTCGAGTAGGCCTGCAGGCTCGAAAATGAGTCGACAGCGATAACTTTCGGTGTGTCTTTCTAAGGTGTTCAACACACCATCAAGCTGCCATTTGTATCCTGGACTGCGACGAAAAATACCATCGCTTTCTAACAGGCGCAGTACGCTTTGCATCTCACCACGGTTGGCATCATAACGTTGTTGCAGGTCTTTCTCGGAAAACGACTGACCTAACTCACTAAAAAATAAATCCATGAGTACGCGCAGGTATAATTGTTCTTGGCGAGGTTGTTGGTCGTTGTCTTGGCCTGAAATTTCGATATCTGCCGCATCGGTTTGTAATACAGACCCTTTATAAGGGACGACTTTAGTGATGCCTTGCGCTGACAAGTGTTTTAGCACCGCTCGAATAGGGCTTCTTGATACTTCGAATTGCTGCGCCAAAGATGATTCATTTAGGCTGCTTCCCGCTTTCGCGTTGTCGGCTTTTAGCCTCGCGATGACCTTGAATAACAAATTTTGTTGGAGCTTTGTAATTGTCGTTGTGTCCATGACGCTCAGAGTATGTGTTTAATCTTGATTCCATGGTAAACACAAAAAGGCTTAAATACCATAAATTGTGTTTTTGTAACCAAAAGACAATGTTAATCAACCTATTGCAATGGATAGGTTGGTTGGTAATTTAGCGGTTCGTTGGGAATTGATCGGTTAGTGATAGCTTTGTTGGCAAGTGTGTTGATGAGTGGGTAAGAAGAGAGCCCGCTTAAAGCCTCGACTTCAAATAGAGGCTTCAAACGGGGCTTTAAGCGGAGAAAGTGACTTCTCGTGTGTGCTTATTTTCTCATTAGATAGAGGAAGTAGCCGCCACCAATCAGAGAGGCTAATAGACCTGCAGGGAACTGCCAAGGGAACCATAGCGTACGACCAATCCAGTCGGCAGCAACCATGATGATAGCGCCTAATAATGCTGCAGTGAGCATTTGAGGAATCGCGCGATATTGGTGAAGCGAACGCGCCATGTGCGGCGCCAATAATCCAATGAAACTTAATGGCCCAATGACGATGGTGCACAGAGTTGTTAGTGCCGCGACAAGCAAAAGCAAAGCCAATCGAACAGCGGTTGTATTCATACCTAGGCTGCTTGTGGTGACGTCGCCTAAGTTAATCAGCTCTATCCAGCGATTCAACGACAGCGCCACTGCACTGATGATGGTAACCCCAACGGCGAGCAAAATGACATCTTGATTCGCGACTAAATAAGTCGATCCTGAAAGCCAAGTGAGGAGCGCGGTTGCATTCTCATTACCCGAGCTCATTGTGATGCGCAATAGAGCGTCGAGCCCTGCACTTAGCGCGATGCCCGTTAACAAGGTTTGCGTTGGGGCGAAATTGTGTTTTCTTCCCATCAACCAAACCACGGCAGTCACTGAAGTTGCGCCGAGTGTACCAAGCAGCATTTGCTCTTCTCGGCCGACTGCAGTGCCAAATAGTGTGCCGAGCACTAACGCCAGAGCAGCCCCTGAGCTGATCCCCAATACTTCGGGGCTCGCCATTGGGTTGTTTGAGATGCGTTGAATAATCGTGCCTGCAAACGCAAGCCCGATCCCTGCCAATAGCGCGACTAATACACGCGGTAGACGTAGATCGAATAGCGATGGGTTGAGTTCAAGATTCCAGCCGAACTGGTTTTTACCTACTGTAAGGGCAAGAACACACATTGCCATCAATAGTACTGACATCGCGGCAAGTACTTTACGCGTACTGACGAATTTGTAGTGCTCAATGGTTTCACTGCGGTTTTTGAGATCGGACTGCAGCTTGGTACGTTGCAGTAACCACAATAAGAAAGGAGCACCCAGTAGCGCCGTCATTGCGCCGGTAGGGAGCAGTTCGCCACCGAAGCCAGAGAAGGGCTGAATCACTAAATCCACAATCAATAGAATGAAGCTGCCTACCAACCCGCTGACCAGAATCTGTTTCGCGAGTGCTCTTACACCGATAAGCCTAGCGATAGCAGGAGCCACAATGCCAACGAATCCGATTAAGCCTACTTCACTGACTACGGCTGCAGTAATAAAGATCGCCAACGATAAGCAAAGCAATTTGATTTGTTTGATGTTTACACCAAGCGAAGTGGCGACATTATCGCCAAATTGCAGCGCTGATAATGGACGCTGTAAAACCAGTAATAACAGCGTCGGGATCGAGACTAAAGGTATGAGAACCTGCACGCTCGACCAATCATTCTGATTCAGTACACCTGCACCCCAAACAAAAATACTGGTAAGCCGTTGTTCATGCAGCATGAGCAACATGGTGTTGAGTGAGCCTAAAAATAGGCTGACCACCATACCGGCTAACACCATGTGTAATGGTGAAAAGCCTCGTGCAGAACTTAAGGTAAAAACTAAGCCTGTTGCAAGGCAGCCCCCAATGAAAGCGGGAATAAACCCTGGGATAGCTAGGTTAGCAGGAATTAAAAGGATCCCTAATACCATGCCGAGTTCTGCGCCCGCAGCAACACCCAATGTGGTAGGTGAGGCAATGGGGTTACGCAGTACAAATTGCATCACACACCCAGCGACTGCCAGTGCAAAACCACAAATGAGAGCGACGGTAAGCCTAGGTAAATAGGTGAGGTGAGTAATCAGATGCTGATAATTTGAAGAATCAAAGTGAAACAGCGTATCCCAAATCAAGCCAACCCCTTGCGAGTAAGGAGCGGTAATTTGCAGTAGCGAGCTGATCAACAAAACAGCAGCGACAGGTAGTGCCGCTGCCTTGATACTGAATCGCCCGGTGACGGTTTTTTCGATCTTTGCGGTAGCCATTATTTTTGGATAAGCAGTTCGGTAATGTGGTCACTAAACCTTTGAGCGGCGATTAGCCCACCGAAGGTCCAGATGGTAGGAAGTTCGTAAACGGAGTCTGTACGCGTAAACGCCATCGCTTGCCAAAGAGGAGATTGAGTCAGTTTCTTATGCTCTTCTTCCGTTAGCGGGCCAAAGATCATCACATTCGTCTGTTGGTGTTCAGCGAGCCTTTCAGTACCTGTAGTGGTAAAACCCCAGAGGTTTGTCTGCTCTTGCCAGTCGTTTTTAAGACCCATGCTGCTTATGGTGGCTTGCGCTAATGAACCTTGGCTATGAATGCGTAAGGTTTTGTCGTTGATAAAGCGTGCAAAAATCAGTGGTTTGTCTGAGTTGCCTGCGGCACGTATTTTTTCACCATTATCGCTTAATCTCTTGTTTGTCTCATCAATCACTTGTTGGGCGCGTTGTGCTTTGTTAAATAGCTTGCCTAAAGAGAGGATAACCGAAGTTGCGGATTCAAGAGGTTGTTTCTTTTTGCTGTAGACACTGTAAACCAAGACAGGTGCGATTTTATTGAGCTGGTGGTAGGCCGCCGCCATATGCTCACTGATTAAAATGACGTCAGGTTTGAGTTCTGTTAGTAGCTCTAGGTTTGGTTCTCTTCGAGATCCCACATCTGTCACGTCTGCATTTAACGCAGGTTTTACCACCCATTGCTGATAACCTTGTGCGTCTGCCACACCTTGCAACTCAACGCCTAGGCTTAATACGGTTTCGGTGAGTGCCCAATCTAAAGCCACCACTTTTTTAGGTGTAGCATCGAAAGAGACACTGCCCATTTCATGTTTGACTTCTAGTGCGTGAACGCTCTCTAGAGCAAGGGCGTTGAAAGCTAATACTGTGAACAGCATGGTGATGAACTTTTTCACAACAGGTTCCTTTTGATTTAAGGGATGTAGCTGATAGGTTGCCCTGTCTCAGGGTGTTTAAAGAGCGCAAGCTCCATTCCGTAGATTTGCATTAGTGTTTCTGGCGTCATCAAATCTTTAGGCGAACCGGAAGCAATCACTTTCCCAGAATGAAGCGCAATCAAATGATCACTGAATTTGGCGGCCATGTTCACATCATGAAGCACCATGATCACGGTTAAGCCGAGTGACTGATTAAGCTCTCTGATTAAAGCGAGCAATTCATGCTGGTGCGCGACATCGAGTGCTGAGGTTGGTTCATCAAGCAAAATACATTGGCTTTGCTGAGCAAGCAGCATGGCGACCCAAGCTCTTTGTCTTTCTCCGCCGGAAAGTGTCGCGACAAATCGGTCAGAAAAGGCGTTAAGGCCAACTTTCTCAATCGCTTCGTCTACGATGGCATAATCATCTTTGCTGTAACGTCCAAATGCGCCTTTCCATGGATAACGGCCAAAGCAAACCAGTTCACGAACGGTCACGCCATCAGTAATCGGTGGGTGCTGCGGCAGGTAGGCGACTTGGTGTGCAAATTCAAGGTTACTGTATGAGGCGAGTGGTTGCTCATTGAAGAAAACGTCACCTTCTGTTGGCGTGTTTTGTCGACTTAACAGTTTAATGAGTGTCGATTTGCCACATCCATTATGGCCAAGCAAGGTGGTGATCTTCTTTGGTTCAAAGGTCAAAGTCGTTGGCGAAAGGATTTTCTTACCGTCGATTTCGAACGAGGCATTGGTAAGTGTGAACATAATGCAATATGAAGTTGAGTTATGGGCTGCTAGCCGCTAATGTAACACAGTGAAATCAAAATGATAATTATTCGCTAAATCAATCTATTTATCATTGTAATGTGCTCGTGCCCACTACGAACCTACCAACCTTATCTAGCGCCTTCGAGTTTATGTCTGTGATACAAAATAAAAAATTTCAACTATTGGCTATTGGTCTTGCTTCGGCTCTTATGGGAATTGGGCAAAACGGCTTACTCGTTTCCCTGCCTTTTCTTGTGGAACAGTCTTCATTTAGCTTGCCTACGTGGTCGATTCTTATCGCAATAGGAAGCATATTATTTCTGCCATCTGCGCCGTTTTGGGGAAGGCAGAGCGACAAATATGGCCCTAAAAAAGTAGTCATTCAAGCACTGATAGGCATGGCTATCAGCTTTGCTTTGTTGTGTTTTTTCGCCATGTTTAGCAAACAGGGGCAGGCATTCGTGTTTTGTTTGATTGGGCTGGTGGTCGCGCGAATTATTTATGGTTGTACGGTGTCTGGAATGGTGCCTGCGAGTCAGCATTGGGCGATATTATTGTGTGGTGAGAAGAACCGTTTACAGGCTATTACATCAGTGAGTCTTGGCCTAAGTGTTGGTCGATTAATTGGGCCTTTGGTCTCCATTTTAGCGTTAAAGTTATCGCCTTTTGCTCCCCTGATCGTGATGATCTTTTTGCCGTGTGTTGCTTTACTTGTCACGATGTTGTTACCGACCCCTAAAGAAGAAACTCGGAAGGCTGAAGGAATAGGGCAAGCACCTTGGTTACCGAATAAAACATTACTGCCTTTTTTATCTTGCGGGTTGTTGTTGTGTGCCGCAGTCGCGTTGTTGCAATACAGTTTTTCTCCACTTATCTATTCGATCACCCGTTGGCCTACCGATCAAATAAGTGACACGATCGGGATTCTTTTGACTATCAGTGCTGCCTGTACTTTTGCTACTCAACTCTTGGTTATCAAAAAAGAAAAGCTGACACCGTTTGTTATGTACCGTTGGGGGGCATTGGGTTTGCTTGTCGGCTTTGGAGTGTTCTTGATTCCCAGTATGTGGGCGTTAGCTGTGGCGATGGTACTGACAGCGATTGGCGCAGCGTTGCTTGTTCCTGCTTACACGTTGTTTGCCACTGAAAAGCAAAGTGGTACACCGGGCGCAGCCGCAGGGTACATCGCTATGTCTCATACTCTAGGCTATGGCGTCGCTTCATTACTTGCGTTTACTTCAACCTTGAACCCTCAGTATCCCATCTACTTATGTGGGCTATTTTCTCTACTGATTTTCGCGACGACTTATGTTGCAAAAATAAAGGGAAATACCAAGCTCGCTGAGCAAGCTTAATCTTATATTTCCCCTGATACTTTTTAGTGAATCAATTGGAAGTGAGCTAACGGATAGCAAATTAACTGGTAGCAAACGGCTTTGTGTCGAACGTTGGTTTGCTAATTTATGTCTTTGAAAGCAGCGTCTTCGAAAACCACATCCCCTCTTAACACTGTCATCAACACCTGAGTCTTGGCTATTTGTCTTGCCGATACTGTAGTGATGTCTTTGTTGAGAATCGCGAAGTCCGCTGATTTCCCAACCTCAATAGACCCCGTGATGTCTTCGATACCAAGGCTCTTTGCTGCATTGAGCGTGTAAGCGTCGATAGCTGTGTAGATATCAGTTAGGCCTGTTTTGCCCATGATTAAGCTATTTGCAATGCCAACTAGAGGGTTGATGTCGTGTACGTTCCAGTCACTGCTCAAGGTGATATTGGCGTCGGTTTTAAGTATCGCGTCTAAGTTCATCATGGCTTTGGCGCGGCGAGCACCAAGGAAGGCTTCTGCCCATTGGTGTTGATGTTTGGCTACGTAATCGGAACCAACTTGGAAGTCCGCCGAGACATTGAGTTGCTTGAAGCGGGGAACGTCTTCATCATTGATTAACTCTATATGAGTTAGGGTATAAGGCTTTTGCGAACCTTGTTTACGCACGCTTTCAATCGCATCTAGTGATTCACGAACGGCACCATCACCAATCGCATGAATATGAGCGCTAAAACCGATTCTATCGAGCGCGGTTAGCCACTCTTTCATCTGTGCTGGTGGAATGTAGTTTAGGCCATTGGGAGACTGTGGCAGATAGGTATCTAAATAGGGCGCGAGTGTTTTTGCTGTACCGTTAATGAAGATGCCATCGCTGTACATTTTTACCTGATCGACGAGCAACAGACGGCTTTTATCATCGGAATACATCTTCTCGAAGACTTCTAATTGAGAGGGTATCGCCATTGATGGGTAAACCCAAGGGCGTAATGACACGCGAGCCGTCAAATCTTGGTTTTGCTCCGCTTCTAGCCAAACGTCGTACCAACCTCGTTTCCAATACATCCGGCCGTCACCAATGGTGGTAATGCCGTGCGCAGCGGCTTCTTCAAGACCGAACATTAACCCTTGGTAGCTTTGTTCAAAGAGCTCGCTTTGGCTGTTCCACGCCATCTCCATAATTTGGTCGCCAGCGTTATCTAATAAGATGCCATTGAGCTTGCCGCTGTCTTGGTCTTTTAAATAAGCGCCACCTTGTGGATTAGGAGATTGTTGGCTTATTCTGGCTATTTTTAAGGCTTTTGAGTTGACCCACATAGAGTGAGAGGTTTGCTCCATAAGCACCACGGGGCGATCAGGGAAGATATTGTCGATGATCTCAAGTGGTGTGTATTCAGAGTCGCTGTCGAGTGTCGACTCAAGAGAAAAGCCATAACCCATCAGCCAGCCTCGACCATTGGTTTCGACATTGATTTTACACGCTTCTAAGTAATGGATTTGCTCTTCTAATGTGGCTTCAGAGTCTAGTTCGCAATTGCCACCCAGCTCTGAGGCGGCTTCAAACACATGGTTATGATTATCAATGAACCCCGGCAAAACAAAGGCATTCTCCAAGTCGATGACATCGGTACTCTGACCTTGAAAAGATTGCGCCTGAGCGTGGTCACCGATGAAGATGATCTTGCCGTTATGGGTAACGATCGAGTCTGACTCGCGATGCCCATATATGTCGGCATTGGTAAAGATCTGGTCTGCGGTTAGGCTTTGAGAAAAAGCCGATGGCACAGAGACTAGGCTAGCGAATAATGCAATCCATGCAGTGCGTGGCAAAGTGAGCTTATTGTTCATTGTTATTTATTCCATGTTCCACTGTTTAGTAAGTATAGAAAGCGAGTGGTAAGAATCATATCGCGGATTTTTAATAATAAAGTGTCCATAGTTGCTCTCCTGATTAAGTTAACTTGCCGTATATTTTGCGGTGACTCCGACTCAATATCGAACATCAATGAAACACCATTGATTCATTCGCAGACTAAACAATTCACATAAGATTCTGAATAAATTACAGTTAGGTGAACTTTAAAAATGGATTTAACGTATTACCAAGGATGTAAGTTTATGTTTTCACAAGGCTTACTCGCATTACTAATAAAAACAAGCCGAGGTTAGGATGAAAAAAATATTATTGCTGCTTAGTGTGATTCTATTGGGTGGTTGCGTGGGCATGCCTGAAACAGTAAAGCCCGTTCAACAGTTTGAATTGGATAGATACTTGGGCAAATGGTACGAAGTGGCTCGTTTAGACCACTCGTTTGAGCGTGGCTTAGATAACATCAGTGCCGAATATAGCTTGCGTGATGATGGTGGCGTTAAGGTGATTAACCGCGGCTATTCGGCGGAAGATGGCGAATGGAATGAGGCGGAAGGCAAGGCGTACTTTGTTGAAGGCAGCGAACAAGGCTATTTGAAAGTGTCTTTCTTTGGCCCTTTCTACGGCGCTTATGTGGTGTTTGAATTGGACAAAGAGGGATACCAATATGCGTTTGTTTCGGGCCCAGATACCGACTACTTGTGGTTACTTTCAAGAACACCAGAGGTTGCACCAGGAGTGATGGAGAAGTTCAAAGCGATGTCTAAAGAGCGTGGCTTCAATACTGATGAATTGATTTACGTTGAGCACGGTAAATAAGCTGAGCGCGCTAGGTTAACGACAGTTGATTGAGAAAAAGGAACAGATGATGAGTGCATCTGTTCCTTTTTTATTGGTTTGGTTTGGTTTTGTATGAACTAGCCTTGTCGACGAGCCTGCAAAACACTGAGTACCGATAGTGAAATGAAGAATGCTGGGTCGCTCCAGCCAAAGCCAACAAAGATTCCTGTAAACGCCGCATACAATGTGATGATAGCGCCGAGCATATTCGTAACCACCAAACCTTGGATGAGCTTTTTAGCTGACAAGCCAGGTTCAATGTCTCTAAGCAGCCAGCTTATTGCAGCGATACCACCCAAAAATATACTGGTGTGTTGAGAGAGAAAGTACGCGTACTTATCATTGATCTCTACGCCGTACATGGGCCACATTACCGTTGGGATAAAAAACAGTGCGATGGCAAACCCTGCGTAAATAATGCCGTGTAGGCTAAGAAAAGTTTTGTTGTTCATTACGTATCTCTCTATTTATTACTTAGCTATTCAGTATCTTTGTTGTCATTCAGCGAATGAACAAGTTTGATTAACCGTTGATTGGGCCTTTATTAATGGTAGTTAATGGCTGATTGACGTCAAAAATCACACCACGCACTTCTTCAACACCCATCTCTTTTAAGCGAGCGCTATGCATCGCTAGGTAAGCCTCTGCACTGAGTTGGTCTTCAAAAAGATAGACACCACCGCCCAGTCTTTCAGCTTCGTTTTCTGTCCAGATTTTCCAGATCATACCCGGTTCGTTGTTAATAGACTTTGCTAGGTCAACGAGTGCGTTTGACATCTCTTCACCAAATGGGCCGCTAAATTCAAAATCAACTTGTAATAATTTCATGGTTATTTCTCCAAACAGTTACTTGGTATTGCGCTGAGACTCATGGTCATTTCGCAAAACATAGGAGGCTTGATTGCCTGTTGAAATAGATATTACCTGTAAAAAACAGACAGAAAAGTTCATAATATAGTTATTAACCGTCAGGATTTTAGACCGATGAGATTGAAAACCACCCTCGACCAATGGCAAACGCTTTACGAGATTGACCGCGCAGGCAGCATTCAAGCGGCTGCATTGCAATTGAATAAGAGCCATACCACGCTGATTTATGCGCTGAGAAAATTGGAGGACCAATTAGGCGTGACTTTAGTTCAGGTTGAAGGTCGTAGGGCGGTATTGTCGGAGGATGGGAAATCACTGTTGCGCCGTGCAAGCAGTATGTTGGAACAAGCTCGCGAGCTAGAGTTGATCAGTGAACAGCTAGCGAAAGGTGTTGAGTCTGAAATTGTGGTTGCTGTTGATCACTTGTGCTGCCTTGAACGCCTTTATCAACCGATGGCTGCATTTTTGACGGAGAACAACACCACATCGATACAAGTGATTGAAACGTCTCTGTCTAAAACAACCGAACTGGTGACTCAAGAACTGGCTGATGTGGCTATCATCAACTTGCCTATTACTAATTACTCAGCCGAAGCCTTTGGTTTTACGATGATGGAGCCAGTAGTTGCTAGCTCACATCCGTTAGCAAGTGCCGTTTCAGTGTCGTTGAATCAACTGTCGTCTTTGCCGCAAATTGTGGTGCGAGATTTAGGTACACGATCTAATCAAGGCACTAAAAGCCAAGGGAACAAACAGGATGTGGGTTGGTTGAAGTCGAGTCAGCGCATTACGGTGGATAATTTCGATCATGCGTTTGGCGCGGTAGAGCAGGGAGTCGGTTATTGTCGACTACCAAAGCACATTGTTGAAAGTCGAGGTAGCGACAAGCTCACTGTGTTGAATGTCGAAAATGGCAGTGGGTATCACGTTCCGCTGCACCTGACTTTACCAAAAGGAGCCAAGACAGGCCCTGCTGCTAAACGTTTCTATGAGTTACTTCTTGAGTCAGCTTCAAATGCGAGCTAACGGTTAAATATTCTAAGATTAACGAGGCTGATTGCCGTTTAAGAATAGCGCGACACATTCGCGAGTGTAGTGAAGTCTTTCTTCTTCAGATTCTCCGCTATCGTGTCCGAAGAATCCCCAATACGCCGATTTGCCGTGAAACATCAACAACAGTTGGCGTGCTGCAATGACTGGCGAGCTTGATGTCGACAGTGTGAGATCACCAGAGTCTATTTTCGACTGCAAATAATCAGCAAGTAACTTGGTGGTTTTCTGAGGGCCAGTTTCTAAATAGATAGAGGCGATCTCTGGATGCGTATTCGCTTGGCTAATGGCATTTTGAAAGGTTTGTCTAGATTGTTCATCAAGTAATAAATCCTGAAACTTCACACCAAATTTCACCAACTCATCACCCACCGCAGCATCCATATCAAAGGCAGCAGGACTGAGTTCTCGCTCCGCACACTTGGTTTGCATGCAGGTTTCGAAAAGTTCGTCTTTGTTTTTAAAGTGAGAGTAGACCGTTTGCTTAGAAACGTTCGCTGCTTTGGCTATCTGATCCATATTGATCTTGAAGCCATGTTCAGAGAAAAGTTGGCTGGCTGCGGTTAAGATCTGCGATCTCTTCTGTTCACTCTTGATGATTTTAGTCACGTGCTTGCTTCTCGTTACTTAGTGTTGTCTCGTTACCTAGTTTGTCTCGTAGCTTGGTGCCTGTTGGTGCTCAGTTCTATGTGTCTCGTTTTACGCTAAGCATTATGCTTTTTGTGATGGTTTTATCAATCATTAACGATGAAACTTATTTTTAACATAATCAAACTAGACAGTCTAGTTTGATTTGGTTAGTCTAAAAAAAGAACATAATTTAGTACCGCATAGGAACAGTACGTATGTATAAATTGATGAAGGGAAGCGCAGTGGCAGTGGCGTTGTCGGCTTTTCTTGTTGGATGTGGCGAAAAGGAACAAGCCCAAGAGTCGGTTGATTCAACCGCTGAAACGGCATCGAGCGTCCAAACCATTTTAACGGTGGAAACGATGGCCTTGGCGCTGTCTTCCTCTTATGCAGTACAACGCGAATATGTCGGTGTGGTTAAGGCGGGTCAACAGGCTAATTTAGGTTTCGAACTGGCGGGCAAAGTAAACGAGATTCTGGTGGATGTCGGTGACACAGTCACAACGGGTCAGCCGTTGATTAGACTGGATACCCAACTTTTGGAAACCGAGTCTAGCCAACTGAAAGCGCAGGCTGAAGAAGTCAAAGCTCAATTGAGTTTGGTGGCTGCGAACCTTAAACGTCAACGTTCATTGAAAGCGAAAGGCTTCAGTGCCGAAGCTGAGATTGATTCGTTAACCAGTGAGCAACGCGTATTGCAGGCGAACTTGCTGCGTATTGATGCCTCGGTAAAAGGCAATCAATTGAAGCTGGTGAAATCGACAATTCGTGCGCCATATTCAGGGACCATCGCAACACGCTTTGTCTCGCTTGGAGATGTAGTGAATGTAGGGAATCCAACTCTTACACTGCTTGCCTCTGAAGGGAAAGAAGCCTTTATCGGTATTCCTGCCCATCAAATGAAAAAGGTTACTTCACTTTCCGCCCCAAGTATTCGCGTCGGGCGAGATGAATTCGCTGTGAGACTGTTGAATCCGGGCGCAATGGTCGACACACAGTCTCGCAGTGTCGGTTTGCGTTACTTGTTTCCTGAACAATCGTCGGTGTTAGAAGGGCAACTTGCCTATTTGAAATTTGATGAGCAGATTGATGACCAAGGCTACTGGGTGCCATTAACGGGTTTGATTGATGGATTGCGCGGTGTGTGGAACATCTTTGTGATTGGTGAAGACAACAAAGTTGAGCGCCGAAGTGTTCAGGTGTTGTTTGCCAACAATCAACAAGCGTACGTGAGTGGGGCGATTGAAGACGGTGAACAAGTGATTGCCAGTGGCTTACATCGTTTAGTTCCTGGACAAACCGTGAAGCCAGCAAGCGTTACTGCTGAATAGGAAATAGCATGAAAATCATAGAGACTATTTCCAACACTCGACTGCTTATCTTAATGACAGCACTGCTGATGGTGAGTGGTATTTCTGCGTTCATGACGTTGCCACGTGCAGAAGACCCAGTAATCATCAACCGTTACGCGAACATCACAACCAGTTTCCCCGGAGCCAGTGCCGAGCGTGTTGAAACCTTGGTAACAGAAGTTATCGAGAACAAGCTGCGTGAGCTGAGTGAAGTTAAACTCGTGAGCTCAACCTCAAGGCCGGGCGTGTCTATTGTCACCTTAGAATTGAATGACACCATCACCGAGCCTGAGCCAGTTTGGTCTCAAGCTCGCGACAAGCTATCTGACATCGAATCCATTTTGCCTGCGGGCTCTCATTCTCCCGATCTCGACAGTGATCATACCTATGCTTTCACAACTATCGCATCTCTAACCTGGTCTGGTGCAGGTGAACCTGACCGATTAACACTCGGGCGCTATGCCAAAGAACTCGCTAAGCGACTAAGAACTTTGTCGGGTACTGAATTCGTTGATGAATACGGGATGCCACAAGAAGAGATTCAAATCAGTTTACGTACGGCCGATGCCGCCGCGTTGGGGCGTTCAAGTGCCAATATTGCTGAGTCGCTCGAAGGGGCAGACGCCAAGAACTCCGCCGGCGAGTTAGTGAGTGCTTATTCTCGCTTTGGCTTAGAAATTAAATCTGAACTCGATTCTATTGAACGGATTAAGCAAGTGCCAATAGCCACTGATAGCAAAGGTCACATCATCCGTATGGAAGACATTGCTTCTGTGAAACGTGGTGAGAAAACCCCACAAGACCAGATTGCCATTATTGATGGTGAGCCGGGTGTGATTGTCGCGGCAAGAATGCATCCTGATCTGCGAGTCGACAACTGGACGTCGCGAGCTAATGCTCTGATTGGTAAATTTGAGCAAGAGTTACCAAGTAACGTTAAGGTGACGGTGCTGTTTAATCAGCAAGGTTATACCGAGACTCGCTTAGACGATTTAGGCAAAAGCTTGATGATCGGTTTTGGTCTGATCTTGATTGTTCTGTTTGTCACTTTAGGCGTGCGTGCCGCGATCTTAGTGGCCATTTCTCTGCCGTTAACCTCATTATTGACCCTGTCGATCATGAAAATGACCGGTGTACCGATTAACCAAATGTCGGTGACAGGCCTAATTGTGGCGCTCGGAATCATGGTTGATAACGCGGTGGTGATGGTCGATACCATTCAAGCTTATCGCTTGAAAGGGCAACAGCGCGCTGAAGCGACCATGAATGCATTGAAGCATTTATGGGTGCCGTTATTAGGCTCAACCTTAACTACCGTGTTGGCGTTTGCCCCGATTATCTTGATGCCGGGAGCATCGGGTGAATTTGTCGGTGGTATTGCGATTACCGTTTCTTTCTCATTGATCGGCTCTTACATCATCTCGCACACCTTAATTGCGGGCTTAGCGACCAAGCTACTGCCGAAACAACTCAGTGATGTCGACAAGAAAGGGCAGCACCATTGGTACATGACGGGTTTGAGAATCCCGGCTTTGACGCGCTGGTTCTCATCTTCTGTCCGTTTTGGTGTGACGCATCCAATCATCACTATAGCTCTTGTGTTATTGGTACCGTTTACCGGTTACTGGAGTATGTCTCAGCTGACAGAGCAATTCTTCCCGCCATCAGACCGAGATATGTTTGAGATTCAGGTGTATATGCCACCTCAAGCGAGCATTTACGCCACCAAAAACACCTCTGAAAAAATAGACGACATCATTCATCGTTACCCTGAAGTGGAACGCATTGATTGGCTAGTGGGCGCAAACTTCCCATCCTTCTATTACAACCTGCAAGCAAGGCAAAATAACGCGCCGTACTTCTCGCAAGCCATGGTGAAAACAGAGAACTTTGACCAAGCCAATGCGCTAATTCCACAGTTGCAAAAGGTGTTGGATGAAGAGGTGCCGGAAGCACAAATCTTGGTACGTAAGCTTAACCAAGGGCCTCCATTTACCGCACCCGTTGAACTGCGAGTGTATGGTGAAAACCTCGATACGTTGAAAGCGATTGGTGAGGATGTGCGATTGATTTTGGCGGGTGTTCCTCATGTGACGCACACAAGGGAAACGCTGCAACCAGGTACGCCGAAGGTGTGGTTGAAGGTTGATGAAGACACCGCAAAGCTGAATGGTATTTCATTGAACCAGTTCGCAGGTATGCTGCAAACTACGCTGACAGGTCGTGAAAGTGGCTCTGTGATTGAAGGCAGTGAATCGGTGCCAATTCGTGTTCGTGTCGCGGATGACGCGCGTGAAAACTTAGCGCATTTAAGCAATATTCGTTTGCCGATAAGCTCTGAGGTGTACTCAACAGGCATCAATGTGTCGACTCTGGCTGAGCTTGAATTGACGACTAGTCGTGGTGCGATTACTCGTCGTAACGGGCAGCGTGTCAATACCATCGAAGGTTACATTGAAGCGGGTGTTTTGCCTCAAACCGTACTTAATGAATTCCAAAAACGCCTAGAAAGCTATCAGATGCCATCGGGTTACACGATTGGTTTTGGTGGTGAATCCGCTGAACGAGATAATTCAGTCAACAGCCTTATCTCGAATGTCGCCGTTGTGGTGGTATTGATGGTGTTGGTGGTGGTGATGTCGTTCAACTCGTTCCGAATGAGTAGCATTATCTTCATGGTAGCAGGATTGGCTGGTGGGCTAGGGCTGTTATCGGTGTGGATCTTCGGTTATCCGTTCGGCTTTACGGTGATTATCGCCATGCTTGGGATTGCAGGCTTAGCGATTAACGCGGCCATTGTGATTCTGACGGAATTGAAACTCGATAAGCAAGCCTCATCAGGCAATGTGGACGCGGTCGTTGAGGCAGTGATGTCGTGTACTCGCCATATCAGCTCGACAACGATTACAACCGTTGGTGGCTTTATGCCATTGATTATTGCTGGTGGCGGTTTTTGGCCTCCATTTGCAGTCGCGATTGTCGGCGGTACAGTATTAACCACGCTTATCTCGTTCTACTTTGTGCCTGTGGTTTATCATTTGATGACTAAAAATCAGCGTAAAAACATAGTGACTCAAGCTGCGTAACTGTTTTTCAATTTAACTGCTCTTCAATTACCCATAATCGAGCCGTATCTGGTTCGATTATGGCGTTGTTCTCTCACTAAATTCATTCCAACTACCCTTCAAAAATATCACTAAGCCAATCTTCAAGTTGCTCTCGTTTATCTTGTGGGCCATTGATGATCACCAAACCGTTTAGTGTCGCGTGATCCCAAGAGATGGTGCCAGTAGCTAGCGCATCGAACACATCGAGTTCCGTAATCAGTAATAGATCTTCCTCTGTAGGCAAAGTATCTCGACCTGACACATCGACACCTTTCTCAAGTTTAACTTGGCTGTAATGACCTTTAATTGCTTCGAATAAGTTGAACTCAATTTTGCTTGGGTGGGGTTTCGCAAGCGCAGCCTTGATGGCAAAGAGTCGAAAATGATCCGGTTGATTGAGGTTGTTGAATTCATCGTCTTGTCTGGCTGTGATGACGTTGCCAAAGACTTCTAGTGAACCGGGCTCTGTCACTAAACTAAATCCTGTATCTTGGTGAAGACCACAAGCGAAAGTTAGGGAAGATGTGAGTGAAAGAATGAGAGCAAATCGTTTTAGCATGTGTGAACCTTAAACGAACTAGGGCAGTTTTCTTACTTCAACAATAGATCGAGATTGTTGAGTGAAGGTTGCGAACTGTACCAATAAATAAACGATAAAGGGACCATAATAGGTCCCTAAGTTATCGGCTCGCCATCCTTAGCATGCCTTTGCTTGGTGTATATCTAATTAACGAACGATTAGCATGATCTCTTCTGGAGTCATTGGCTTATCGAAGTAGCTCATGAATTGACCGAAGCCTTTGATGTCGCCGTTCGAGAACTTGAATGTACCAGACTGTAGGTTGCTACCAATCACTTGTTGAGCGTTTGGACCCGCAATCAAGATTTGGTTCAGTACTGCACGAGTGGTGTCGATTTGAACGTCTGCGCCTTTTACTGCTTCTTCGTGTAACTGAGCAATACCGTTACGGATTTCGATAGTGAATGCTTCGTTCGTATCAGAGAAGTTGTACGTTAGCATCATGTTCACGTCTAACGAGTTTTCTGCGATAAGCGTTGAAGTCATCATGTCGAAGATCTGCTTACTTGGTAGCGCAGTAAGCACGTCAACAGAAGCGAAGCTGATCATGTTAGAGAAGTCACGTTTGTTCTCTAGTTCAGCCGCCGCGTTAAGCGCCCAGTTACGCCAGTTGATGTTCACTTGGTCTGCAGCCCATGCTTTGTAAGCTTGTGCTTTCATCTCGCGAGCTTCCATATCTTGCTTGTTTACCGTGATTGGGTAAGAAAGAATTTCTGCTGCAAATGTGTAGTTTTCAGCCTTAATTGCTGCTTGTGCAGTCGTAAGGATGTTCTCACGGCCGCCCATGATCTCTACGAACGCTTTAGCACGTTGCTCGTAAGCCATTGGCTCTAATTGCCATGGATCTGCTTCGAAGAAACCGTTGTAACCAACGTAGATCTGACGAACAGCATGTGCAACGGTACCGTAGTGCTCTCCTAACCAAGGGTGCTCAGCAAGGTGCTTAGGAAGTTTAACGACTTCAACTAGCTCGTCCGGCGTCATACCTTTGTTCATGTAACGGATAGTTTGGTCATGCGTGTATTGAATCGCATCACGATAAGCCGTTAATACGTCAGATACAGCTTCTTTACCTTCAACAGGACGACCGTGAGAGTTAATCATGATCTCAGTGTCGAACTTACGCATTACGTCGATGCCCTTGAACCACATTGATGGGTCACGGAATTTAGTACCGCGGATGGTGTGAAGGTTAGGGAAGTTCTCACCTTGAAGTACTTCAGCCGCGTGCAGGATTTTCTGCTCTGGGAAGTAAACCACTAACTCATCTTTAGTTTCAGATGGCACGTTCTCAATGTGCATCTTAACGCCAGCAATTTCAATTTCAATGTGGCTTTGGCTTGGTACAAGCAGGTTTGGTTCAATGAACGAGATAGCACCTTGCATGAAACGTGGACCAAGGCCGTCGTTTACTGTGCCGTGCTCACCTTCTTCTACGTGCTTAGCACCTGTGTAAGAAGTACGGTGACCAAATAGAGTACCTAGGTTTGAAGACCAGTTAGCCACTGCTGCGGTTAGGCCTTCTTCAGCGATGATTTTTACTTCGCCTGATGCTACTTCTTCATCAGTCACCCATGCACGCACACCAGAGATGTGGTCGATGTGGTTGTGAGAATAGATGATGGCTTTAACCGGCTTGTCTGTGATTTGACGGAACTGTTCTTTAACCGATTGAGCCATTTCTACCGACTCGCCTGGATCAACAATGATGATGCCGTCCGTACCTTCGATCATTACTGGTGTATCTAGGCCGAAACCGTAACCAAGGTAAACGTTGTCATCCACTTTAATGATTGCTTGGTCCATTTTACGACCATGCTTGGTGAGGATTGGATGAACGTGATCAGATTCTTCAGTGTAAGCCAGTGAGTCGCCCGTTTTCGAAACAACTTGGATGCGCTCGCCTTTGCCCCAGAACATGTTTGACTTGTGTTCGAATAGAACCTCGCTCTTGTAGCGAGCATCAAGGTCAATGTTTTGGTATTGCGCAGCATTTGCTGTCTGAAGTTCTTGGCCTACTTTCGATGTCGCTTCTACAGTTGGCGTTGCAGATGCAAAACCAGAAGCAAATAGAGCGCTCGCGATAGCAACAGGAAGCGCCATTTTTTTGAATGTATTAGTCATGGTCGTGACCTTATGTTTGGATACAGGAATTGGATTTCTTGAGTCAAATAATAGAGGTGGGAGAGATCGCTATCTACGCGCTAATAGGATATCGATATATCGTTTTTTCGATGATTTATTTATTTAATGATTGTATTGGCGATTTATCTTGATCTAAATCAATTAGTAAGTGGGGCTTGTGATAGACACAAGAATGCCCTGAAATTCAGGGCATCTAATTTGGAACTAATGGCTGTTATATAAGTGTTTACCGAGAATCTGAGTACTTACCAAGCACCTAAGTAAGACTTGTAAGATTGTAGGCGAACCGTTGCTGCGCCGATTACATCGATGAAGCCCCAGAACGGATGCGGCTTCTCAGCCGAGATCCAAGCCGCGCCAGTTGAACCAATAGGGATGTTGTAACCTTCTGGTTCGATGATCTCAAGTACGATAGTACGACCTAAAGCATTACCGTTTCTTACTACGTGTTGACCGACACTTTGTGGCCCCTGAAGTGGAGAAATACTCGACTCACCGGTACCTGCGTTAAAGCTGTGTACTTTTGCTCGGAACACGTGGCCTGGGTATGCATCAACGAAGAACTCAGCGAAGTCTCCTACTTGAACATAGCCGTAAGTTTGGTCTGAAATGCGCATCTCAAGGAACTTTTTGTTGGTGTTGTAGAGGTGCATGTTACCCATTACAGAACCTTCAGCAATATTCACTATCGAAACCTGACCATCAAATTCAGCCCTAATGGTTTTCTTCTCTTGCGCCCAGTTCACTTTTTGTAGATCAGCTTTTAACGACACAAGTTCAGCGTGCAGCACTCGAAGATCAGAGTCGTATTTTTCTACGTCACGCATATTGAAGATTTCTGGTGACGTTTCAGCACGCTCTAAGTCGCGAGTCATTTGCTTGATTTCTTCTTCTTTCTGAACAATTGAAGATTCGATCTTTGCTTTGTCTGCGGCTGAGTCAATGTCGACGAGTGTGTAAATTACGTCGCCTTCTTTAACCATTTGGTTGTGCTCAACAAGCACTTGGTCGATCTGCTGGCCAAAGATTGGTGACATCACCGCGTGTGGTGCTTTCACTGTGGTTGAGTTGGTTAAATCAACGGGTGCCCACAAGCGAGAGATAACCGCCAATACCGCAAGAATCGTTACGCCGCCAATGGCAGCCCAAGTGTAGTTTTTGAAGTTCTTCTTCAGTGCGCCTGTCGCAAACAGTGACCATACAATTAGGATGTATGGAATCATCATCTCTTTCATTATGCGACCTCTTTTTCTGTAGAGGATGGTTTTTTTGGAGTCTTTTCTTCTGAAGCCTGTTCTTTTGAAGGCTGAGCTTCTGAAGACGGTTCTACTGGAGACTGTTGTGTTTGAGACGGCTCTGTTGCCGATTTTTCAGGTGATACGTGGACTGCGGCTGCCTCTGAATTGGTCGCGTCTTGTTTAGGCTGCACACCACGGCGAATGACATCACTCAGTGATTGACCAATATGTTTCCAGTTCGCTAGCGCGATAACCAAGGCGATAACCCAGAATGTTTTGCTGATGAAGAGCCCGCAAAGTGACAGTGCAAACACGATCTGTACGTGAGCGCTTTTGTGTTCTTTTGCTTTATGCACACCCAGTTCATGCAACTGCCACATGCCGTAAACACCGGCTAATACCACAGCAATGGTCACCGAGAACAAGTAACCAGAGAAGTACTCCATCTGGAAGAAGTTCATCATCATTTCATTAGGATGATTGTTGAATTGAGACATGTCGATGTCTTTAGAATGGATAGTGCCTAACGGTGCAAGAGCCCATGCACCAGCAAACATTACCGCCATAAACAGGCAGAATTTAATCAAGACCATCACAACGGCCCAGATTTTCTGGAAAATGATTTTTATAAAGTTCATATCTCAACCTACATCAATAAGAAGAGAGAATTTGCAGCCTAGAAGTCACCTTTAATGACATCTTAAAAAGTAGATGTCTATTATGTGGGTAGATTAGTGCCCATAATAAACAAAAGTAATAGATGATATTTAAAATGATATTGCACAGTCCAGACAACCGATTCTCGGTATCAAGAAGCGAATATGCTTCTCTACAAATCAATCTTTATTATTTGTCAGCAGACGTAAATGAAATGGCTATGAAGCGTTCGAATTAATATTCGCGCGGCTTTCTAGCGACTGTTTTTATTACGTGTATTACCTCGACAATCGAGGGGCTCTTCCATGACAATTGACATACCAAAGTAAAACATTTGTCAGTTTTCTATTTGGGCTGGTGATTGATTTGTTAGCAGGATAATAGGAAGAGTTTTGAGCAGTATCTACCCAGAATTACGATTTGATAATATCGTAATTACGATTAGTAGTTATAACTCTAAATCGGTAGGTCGATTTATTTGAAAAGGCTCATATACAGATAGAAAACATTGTTCATTAACTTGGTTTGGATCATAGAAGTCGATGAAAAGTACTAAAAAGACTGGCCTAAAATATTGAATAAATTAGACCAGCTCTAGGGAGGATTTTAATCGATTATTTGAACGGGTTTAATGTAACAGGAGCAATAAAGAATTTTAGGTTCCAATCTGGTGCATATGGCACATACTCAGCTGGATTGGTCGTATTAACATTTGCGTCTGGTTTCATTACGTAATATTGAAGTTCTACACCCCAACGAACAGGCATCGGTCCAATCTTAAACATATCGATATAGCCTAACCCGACAGGTACAGTAAATTGGTCGGAACCATCTTTTGTCCAATCAATTTGAATATTAGGCGTCATACCAATTAACGCGGTGTTGCTGACACGATAGTTTAAGAAGTACTGGATGTCCGCTTGATTGGTTGATTCAGTAACGCTGTCGCTACCGCCTACATCCCACCATTGCTGAGCTAAGAAACCAACGTTCCAGCTTTCAATACTTGCTGGGTTACCGGTTTCTTTACCAAGGCGAGCGACCATTGCCGCAGGGCCTACTTGCCATTTATCTTGGGTTAAACCATCAGTACCAGTTGGCATGATCACCGTTGGACCAACACCCCAAATCCAGCCGTCATCACGGTTAGGCGCTGCCATTGATAGAAAGACAGTGTCTCCCATACCGTTTGTACGTCCTTCAAAGAAATCACCGTTTTCACGATCGCCTGGTGAACTGTAGTGGTTGGCAACCAAACGGTTCACCAAGTTCCATTCACCATCCATTATAGGAACCGGCATTACTGGTTGAAAGCTGAAGCGGTTTTGCATCTCATGGTGACCATCTTCTTTTTCTAGAAAAGTATAATCATTTTGAGTAATTAGCATCCATACATCTGATACTGGGTTTGCTGATTTTTTTGCCGCTTCTTGAACTGAGAGTTGTTCCTTTTCAGCCAGCGCAGAACCAGAGTAAGCGATAGCCGCACCGCTTAAGAGTAGGGAAATTATTTTAGTGTTTTTCATATTGATACCGAGGGTCATTATTTTGGTGCCATTGTAGTATTCACAAAAGGAATGTATATGTACCGAACGGAAACTCAGTGTCATGTAATTTGAGACAATGTTGTGATTTCAAAGCGCGTCGCATGAAGTACGCCCCATTATTAAAGGGCTTACGGAGAAGGGAGGGCTTTATTGTCTCAATATATGAAGATTTATTGAGGGTTGATGAGTGTGAGTAAAGTCTGGTTAATATGCTATTTATTAGCAAAATAATCGATGCGTTATACCTTTAACAAATGTTTTTATTGACGATATTTAATCGTTTTTACGATAGCATGGTGTTTATGGTCGCCTAACGAGTAATGATATATGAGCAACGAAATCCCCAATTTCAACCTACTTGCTGTGTTTTCTGCGGTGATGGAGCAGGGCAGTTTGAGTAAAGCCGCGGATCAACTCAGCACCAATCAATCGACCATTAGTACCGCATTGGCACGACTGAAAAAAGAGATAGGCCAAGAGCTTTTTGTTCGTAAAGGACGAGGTGTTACGCCTACTTCTTATGCTCAAAGTTTGTATGAACAAATCAAAACGCCGATTCATGAATTGAATGATGTATTTCAGTCGATGGCTAATTTTGATGAGCAATCCTCTGAACGTAAGTTTGTGATTTCTTCACCTGAGCACTTACAGTGGATTTTACTCAATAGTTTTGCTGCGCTTCCTAATCAAAATCTATCGCTAGAAGTCTTTGACCAACCAGACAGTGATGAGCGTATTTACGAAGACCTTTTGACTCAAGAGTTCGATGCAATGATCGATATTGTGGTACCTGAACACCCAAGCATTGTTAGTGAAACTCTATATGAAGGCGAGTTTGTTATTGTGTGTAGAGAGGATCACCCGAGAATTCAAGGTGAAATCAGCGAAGCGCAATTCATGAATGAAAAGCATGCCGTATTAGATAGAACACGGCGGAAAGTTCGCAGTTTAAATCACTACACATCATTGGATTTATCTAAGCGTAAAATCGTGTTTCACGGCCGATCACTGTTCAGTAATATCTTGCTATGTAGCCAATCGGATTACATCACCGTAGTGCCTTTATCTATGGCTGTGCAGTTTCAAGAAAGGCTAGGTTTGCAGTTGTTTAAGCCACCTTTTGAATATCAGCCTATATCTCACTATTTGATTTGGTTAAAGAAGCAGAATAATGACCCTGCTCATAAATGGTTCCGAGAACAAGTCATCAGTACATCAGATGCGATGTCGAAGACGCTGAAAGATAGGCGTTTGCGGTTTTAATTGAGAGTCTAACTCGAAGGGAAGCATTGGCTTCCCTTTTTTGTGTCATTGAGTTCGTGCTAGTCATAAATTTCATAACAAAAAATTATCACATTGAGAATTTTTGATAATTTCCTTAATTCCTCGGTGAATCGTATTATTTCACTCAGAGATTAGTGGATAACCTCCACTCAAAATCATAACGGCGCCATGCTTGTGGTGCCAATAAGGGTGAAATATGAAATTCCTACACACAATGATCCGAGTTGCTGATTTAGATAAGTCTATCGAGTTCTACACCAAGGTATTGGGAATGAAGGAACTTGAACGCCACGAAAACAACGACTACCGCTACACATTGGTTTTCGTTGGATACGAACAAGGCGGCACGACTATCGAGCTCACGTACAACTGGGACACGAATGAGTACGAGATGGGCAGCGCGTTTGGTCATTTGGCATTGGGTGTGGAAGATATTTACGCCGCATGCGACAAGATCAAATCACTGGGTGGCAACGTCACTCGTGAAGCGGGGCCAGTAAAAGGTGGCTCAACGCACATCGCATTTATCACAGACCCAGATGGCTACCAAATCGAACTGATTCAACTAGGTTAATCGAGGATATAACAATGACAAACGCACTATTTCAACCAATTCAACTTGGTAGTATCGAACTTAAAAACCGTATTGTTATGCCACCGATGACGCGTTCTCGCGCAACGCAACCTGGCAATTCAGCAAACGATATGATGGCGTCTTACTACGCTCAACGCGCTTCTGCAGGTTTGATTATCGCTGAAGGCACACAAATTTCACCTATGGGTCAAGGTTACGCTTGGACTCCGGGTATCTACTCTGATGAGCAGATTGCGGGTTGGAAAAAAGTCACCGATGCAGTACATGAAAAAGAGGGCGTTATCTTCGCTCAACTTTGGCATGTAGGCCGTGTAACACACCCAGACAACATTGGTGGTGAACAACCAATTTCGTCTTCTGCACTTAAAGCAGAAAACGTAAAAGTATTCATCGATAATGGCACTGATGAGCCGGGTTTTGTGGATGTGGTTGAACCTCGTGAGATGACGAAAGAAGACATCAAAAACGTGGTTGGTCAATACCGCCAAGCGGCTTTGAACGCGATTGAAGCGGGCTTTGATGGTATCGAACTTCACGCCGCGAATGGTTACTTGATTAACCAATTCATCGACTCTGAAGCAAACAACCGCACTGACGAATACGGTGGCTCAATTGAAAACCGTTTACGTTTCCTAGGTGAAGTGGTTGAAGCTATGGTCGAAGCGATTGGTGCTGACCGTGTAGGTGTTCGCCTTGCTCCGTTCACATCGTTGAATGGTACGGTTGACGCTACGCCAGTAGAGACTTACACAGCGGCGGCGGTGCTACTTAACTTATACAACATTGTTTATCTGCACGTTGCAGAAGTCGATTGGGACGACGCACCTGAAACGCCAAAAGCGTTTAAAGCAGCGGTTCGTAAAGCTTACAATGGCGTGCTGATTTACGCAGGTAAATACGACAGCGAGCGCGGCGAAAAAGCGGTTGCTGAAGGCGTAACTGATATGGTTGGTTTCGGTCGTCCATTCGTCGCAAACCCAGATCTACCCGCTCGTATTCAAAATGGTTACCCATTAGCAGCGCACGATCCAAACACATTGTTTGGTGGTGCTGAAAAAGGTTTAACGGATTACCCAAAATACGCAGGCTAAAAATAGCTGCCTGAAGCAGAGTATTGAGATAATATCTCGATCCTGTTGAATGTTTATAAAAAGCAACCTTGCAGAGTCGGGTTGCTTTTTTTGTTATTGGACCAAGTAAGATGATGAAAGCGATGCGCGGAGAGCTTTATCTCCTATTTGCTACCTTGTTAGCTGGGATTGGATGGATTGCATCTAAGCTGGTGGTGTTAGAAATGCCTGGGCCAGTGTTCATTGGTGTGCGATTCTTCGTCGCGAGTTTGATTCTTTTGCCATTTTGTATTCATCACATTCGTAAGCTTTCGCTTAAGCAGATATTTTCTCTTTGCGGCGTTGGCTTGTTGCTGTCTGCTTCATTGCAAGTATGGGTATTTGCGGTATCAATGACGGAAAGTTTGTCGGAAGGAGCGTTTATCATGAGCTTAGCCATGATCATCGCGCCGTTTGTCTCTTGGATTATATTTCGAGTTAAGCCTAATCGTGCCTTCTGGATGTCATTTCCAATTGCGATTATCGGTATGTTGCTACTGACCCTAACTAACGGTTGGCACGTTGAGCAGAGTCAGCTCTATTTCCTATTAGCATCGATGTTGCTTTCGGTTCACTTTGTGATGAATAAGCGAGTGATTACTAATATCAAACCTATAGCTTCAATTTGCGTGCAGCTTTTTGTGGTGGGTGTTAGTGGGTTAGCGTTTGCTTCGATGACTACTCAACCAGAGTTTGAAATAACTCAAACCTTAATATTCTGGTTTATCGTATCAGCGGTTGTGGCGACATCGATCCGTTACTTATTGCAAACTGTTGGTCAGCACTCCGTGAACATGGAAGTGGCGGCATTGATCATGATTCTTGAGCCAGTGTGGACATTGTTATTGAGTGTCAGCGTGTTGGGTGAAACGGTTGAGATGCAAAAGCTACTTGGCGGAGCGGTGATTATTGGCTCGCTATTTTGTTATATCAAATGGTCGAGACGAAAATAAAACACTCGGCGCAAGGCCGAGTGCTCGTTGGTTGTTAGCGCATGTTTATAGCTCATTAAGCATGTACTAGCAGTAAGCTCCGGTCACAGTAAGATCAGATTGCTGCGACCATCTTTTGAAGTAGCTTGATCATCTGCTGTTGTTCTTCAGCGTCCAACTCATTCATCAGTTCTTTGTTTAAACGAGTAGGGATTGGAATCAACTGTTCTTCGAGTGCTTTCCCTTTTTCCGTTAAGTAGATTCTGAAAGAACGACGACTGTTTGGATCGGCTCTGCGTTCAACCAGCTCAAGCTTTTCTAGCTTGTCTAGTGTGCGAGTCGTCGTTGAATTCTCGACTTTGGACTTTGCCGCGATATCACGCTGAGTAATACCTTCCTCTTCCCATAGGCACATCAAGGTTGGCCAGAGCGCAATGGTTAAGCCATGTTCTTTCAATTCTGTGTCGAAATCTTTGCTCGCTTTATTGGCGATCACGTTGATCATCCAACCAAAGCTATTTTGCCTATCAAATTCTTGTGACATCCGTCAATACCTAATTCTTATGATGACATTACAACTATTGTCATCGTAACTAATACCGATGCAATTAGCACCAACATTGCTTCGTTATTTGATAAAAAAGCGAATTGACTGCTAATTTTGAATTAATCGCGAATCGTGACCTTGGTAATCACAATATCTTCGCAAGGTACATCTTCGTGTCCCCAGCGAGTAGTGGTTGGTGCAAGCGCAATCTTGTTGACCACGTCCATGCCTGCCGATACTTTGCCAAACACTGCGTAACCCCAACCTGCGTTGCTGGTCGCGGTATGGTCAAGGAAATCATTGTCGTCAAGGTTGATAAAGAACTGCGCCGTTGCTGAGTGTGGTGCGTCTGTACGAGCCATTGCCACTGAGCCAATCACGTTCTTTAGTCCACGATTTGCTTCATTGACGATAGGTGCGTGTGTTGGCTTCTCTGTCATGTCGATAGTGTGTCCACCACCTTGAATCATGAAACCCTCAATCACACGGTGAAATGTGGTGCCTTCATAGAAGCCTTCTTGGCAGTATTTAAGGAAGTTTTTTGAACTTACTGGCGCTTTCTCAAGGTTAAGTTCAATTTCGATGTCGCCAAAGTTAGTGGTCAGAATAATCATAAAGGTGCCCAATGTTCGAGTACTAATATTTTGAGTACTACAGAGTAGTGGATGACGTAATAGGGTGCAGTATATGAGAAATAACGACGGATGCCAGTGAACAGTGATTCTGACGTGTATTCAAGGGCGATCTGAATGATCTTCGAGCGTGCCATCGCGCGTTCACTTCATTCGTATAGACAAGAAAGCCAGCGAACAGGTCGCTGGCTTTGGAGGTTTTAAAGATTATTGCTTTTGATTAAAGCGTTAGAAGGTAATTCACCAGTTGGTTGTACTCTTCGTAGCTCTTGATTTGATCCGGTTTTACGATGTATTTGTTGTTAACTAATACGCCTGGAACGCCAGTTAATGTGCTCGCATCAAACTGCTTATCAAAACGCTTCTGCATTGAGTTAACTGCGAAACCGTTGTAGGCCGCATCAAACTTCTTCGCATCGATACCGTTATCAATGAAGATCTGGCGCAGTTCCGCTTCGTTTCTTGGAGTCTGTTGCTTCTCGTGAATTTTGGCGAACATTGCTGGAACCATATTGTCTTCAGCGTCGAGTGCAATCATGGTCGCGTAAGCTTTTGCCATAGGCACAGCCATGTCGTTTCCCATAAACGCTACATGCACTTTTTGAAAGCTTGCTGACTCTGGTAGATCTTGTTTAAGGAACTCAATGACGCCTTCAAATTTGTAGCAATGAGGGCAGTAAAACGAGAAGAACTCGGTAACGACAGGCTTATCTGCTTTCGCTACGTCGAGGATCTTGTAGTGAGTACCTTCTTCAAACTGAGCGGCATTAATTGAAGCGCTCATGATCAGAGCTGCGAATAGGCTAAATAGCTTTTTCATGTGTTATTTCCTAAATTTGGATGTCATTGTTTACAGCGATAGAGCTGTATTAGTAATACGTTGGCAAGCGTTGCCAAACAGGGACAAACAATTAAGAAATAGGAGGGCGATAAGGAGCTTGTGGCGACATGATTGCCTTGTGTGAAGGCTCTTTCTCGATCAAAGCCAATGAACCAATTTGGGTATCAAAAGACTCTGACACAATCAACGGTGGCATTTTAAGCAAGCATACAGAGCCACAGCAGTGGTGTTCTACATTGGGTTGCGCGCTGGAATATGGGAGTGAGTCACTGGTGTCGAATGAGGAATCGGTGTTCAGCGATAAGGTTGATAGATTTTGAGTTACCTGCATAGCATTGGCGTTCGCGATACTGTCCACACTGACGGTGGCCACTAACATAGCGAATAGCATAAAAGCATGTACCCAAATTTTGCTTATCAACTTTGGCATGGAATATTGGTCTTTGTGTCCGAATTAAGGTTGGTATGAATCACATTCTGCAACCGCTAAACAGGAAAGCGTAGAACGAGCGCATGATACATCACTCGTTTACGCATCTCTAATTAAACCCAACAAAACTTAGCAGAGCTCAACTTTTATTACGCTTGGTACTGTTTAAGGAACATCTCGACACTTGAAGTAATGATCACTTGTTTGTGCGCAGCATCCGGTGACGGCGCATGACCAATGATCTGTGGCCAAAATGCAAAAGATTTCAGCAGGGCGATAAACTGAGTGGATGCAAACAATGGGTCGAGTTCAACCAAACGCCCATCAGCCAATGCCGCTTTGATCCAAGTCGTCAGGCCGCTTTCTGCTTGAGAATATTTTTCCATCGCTTGATGCGCGAGTTCTGCGTTATGAAAATATTCAGAGAACAGTACGCGAGATAAGTCGATGAAACCTTCAGACTCGAGAAGCTCAAGTTCTTGGTTGGCTATAGAGGTAAGTTGTTCATCTAGCGGTTGTTCGGCTTGATAGGGGAACTGAGTCGCTGCGAGTGTTTTGCTCCAAATGCTGTCTAAAATCTCATCCAGTAGCAGTTCTTTACTCGCAAAGTGATTGTAAACCGTGCGCTTTGATACTTCCGCGCGGCTCGATATTTTATCCATGCTGGTGGCTTTATAGCCATGCTCGGTAAACTCTGCGATGGCAGCGGCCACGATAGATTCGCGTTTTCTTTGGCTTAGTGTTTTTTTTACCGTCATCTGGATATTACTCAATATGTCGCGGTTAGCATTGCATACTCTAATTTTACACCAGTAAGTTTACTTTTAGAATACCAATCAGTGTATTGGTAATTAGCACGCTAGCACCTGAATCGCTTTGCAATGAACTGCGGGTGTCATAGAATCGAAAACGTATTCGAATTTTATTGATATCAACGGAAGAGAATAAACAATCAATGAGTAGTATTTTAGAGTGTATTCGTACAGTTGGACGAGGGGAAAGAGGTCGTAAGCCTTTGTCGTTCGAACAAGCCTACCGCATCATGGATGAGTATTTAAGCGGAGAGGTCGGTGACGACCAAATGGCTATGCTACTGATGTTGATTCGTGTGCAGAATGAAACCAATGAAGAGATCGCAGGCTTTGTAAAAGCGTTTCAATCTCGAGTGCCAGACTTAGGTGCTGATATCGATTGGCCGTGTTATGCAGGTAAGCGTAACGATAACGCCAGTGGAAAGCCTTGGAACCTGTTGGCAGCAAAAATTCTAGCTGACAACGGCTATAAAGTATTAATGCATGGCTACATGGACAAACCCAGTGGTCGTACGCATGCCGAAACGCATTTAGAATGTGTCGGCGTTCGCAGCGCGCAAGATCCGCAAGACGCAAAGCAGATTCTAGAAGCCGATGGTATTGCTTACTTGCCTTTGGCGAACTTCGCCCCACAAGCTCAAACCATGATTGGTTGGAAACATCGTTATGGACTGAGAACTCCGATTAATACCGTTGTTCGTGCATTGAACCCTGGTGGTGGACGTTTAGGCTTGCGTGGCAGCTTTCACCCTGGATTCCCACAGCTTCATGCAGAAGTTGAGCATGTGATTGGCAATAAATCCCACTCGGTGATTTCATTTAAAGGCATGAATGGCGAATCAGAATACAACCCCAAGGTAAGTCAAACGGTCTGGATGAGTTCTCCTGAAAAGGTAGAATCTTTCTACTGGGAAGGCACCATGAACACCCAACTGCCTCTACCTTCTGAATGTGTACTGGGTACACCGGAAGATGAGATGGAGCTGATGGCGAATAGTGTTGTGGATAGTATGACGGCGATTTTATTTGCAGAAACGCATGATAAGGCTGAAGCTTACTCAAAGGCAGCGCGTTTGTGGGAAGCCTATTGCACTCGTTAGTAGCTACTAGCCAGTCGTTAAGAGCTAGCAAATAACGTATAGCGATTGAAATCGTGAATGAGAAGGTCAGCGAATGCTGGCCTTTTTCGTATATTTACCGTGGTAGGTATTCGCTGTTGAATTAAGTAGGCAATCATTGTCAAGGTGATTGCCTACTCATAACATGTTATTCAACGGTGTTCTGTGCTGTTGACCATGCTGCTTAAGCTTGCCGAACAAGACATGCGTTATGACTGCGCTATTTTAGGAATAGGCCGAAGTCGATCTCTTGTTCTCTTCCGTATTTAACCAGTTTCACTTTCAAGTTGTGTTCTGCTGCAAGATCAATAGCTAAGTTAGACATGCGCTTTATCTCATTAAAACAGCTTGAGATTAGGGGCTTTTCTTGGTTGTCGACAGTAGCGATAAGTGTGTTCTCTGTACCTTCGTTGTCTGCATAAACATACGCGTACATGTTGTTGTCGTGTTGCATAAATTACCTAAGCTGAGCTTTTTATTATTAGTGTGATGAAGGTTACAGTATTTATGTATTCAGGCTAGCTTATGGGAGGAATCAAAGGTAAGAGTTTGTAAGCGGTGTTTAAATTTTTGCTTCATAGGCATGCGTGCAAGCCTTTTGTTACCTCGTTTTTTGCTTTGGTAGGTTTTGCCTATCAATAAAATTGTTGAAATCCATTTAGTAAAATCAAGATTTTAGACAACAATTAAGGTAACACGATAGAAAAATCGATAACAAAACGTATTTTAGGGAGAACGCAATGCATTCTATTAAAGTGAAAGATTACATGACGCCGCAGGTTGTGACATTCACTCCTGACATGCCGTTAAGTCTCGCGTTAGACAGAGTAATGCGCAGCCATCATATGGGTGGTCCAGTCATTGATGATAATGAACAAGTGATTGGTTTCCTTTCTGAACAAGATTTACTCGAGAAGTTAGTGAAGGTGAGCTATTTCTGCCAAGACACGCATATTGTAGGTGATTGTATGTACCAAGAAGTTCTCTCGGTATCACCTGAGTTATCCATTATTGAATTGGCAGATATGATGCAAGTTGGAAAACCCAAAGCTTATCCGGTACTCGATAACAAAAAGCTAGTGGGTATGATTACTCGAACCGATGTTTTGAGAGCAATCGGCAAGAACTTAGATGAATGCTTTAAACATCAGGTATAGTTTTAAACATCATGTATAGTGGTGTGTTAAGAACGATTATTTTTCTCAATACCCTCAATTGAAAAGGCGCACTAGCGCCTTTTTTCTTTGTAGAGCTTTTCTTGGTGGATCTTTTTTGTCGATCCCCTAGTTTGTGGCTGACTAGCTTATAGAGCTTTATTTTGTGGTGTTCCAACTTTTGGAGGTTTCATGTCAAATCAAACTGCGAAGTTTGTAGAAGGTTCAACGATGCGCCACATATTGGTGATGTCGGGGGCTGGCTCTGTTGGTTTGATGGCGTTATTCGTGGTCGATTTACTCGATATGTTGTTCATCAGTATGTTGGGACAAGTCGAATTGGCCGCGGCTGTTGGTTTTGCAGGCACACTGACATTTTTCTCTACCTCCGTTTCGATCGGTACTTCTATTGCTATGGGTGCGTTGGTTTCCAAAGCTATTGGTTCAAAGAATCAAGAACACGCTCGAAACCTCGCCACGAGTATTATGCTGACCGCTTTTGTCATCAGTTTGACGATTACTGCGGTGATGTTCGCCTATATCCCAGAGCTGCTTGCTGCGATTGGTGCAAAGGGGGTGGCCGCAGAGCGGGCGCAAGCTTACCTGCAGATCTTATTGCCAAGCGGGCCATTTCTAGCGCTAGCGATGGCTGCGGGTGCAGGCTTGAGAGCCGCGGGGGATGCCAAACGTTCGATGTGGGCGACCTTGTCGGGCGGCATTGTTAACGCGATTCTCGACCCTTTGTTTATTTTTGGTTTTGGTTGGAACATCGAAGGGGCGGCTATCGCTTCTGTCTTTGCTCGTTTTTCGGTGCTCTTTTTCTCGCTTTACCCTTTGATTCGCAGTCACCAGCTGGTGGCTCCCCCTTCTCTTGTACAATGGCGCATTAATATTCGACCAATATTGGCTATTGCGCTGCCTGCTATTATCACCAATACCGCAACGCCTATCGGTAATGCGATTGTAACGACGGGGATTGCACAATACGGAGAGGATTTTGTCGCGGGCTTTGCTGTGATAGGTCGTCTGACGCCGGTTTGTTTTGCGGTTATCTTTGCTTTGTCTGGCGCTGTGGGCCCTATCATTGGGCAAAACTTTGGTGCAGAACGAATGGACAGAGTAAAAGAAACACTCAACAACTCATTGTTGGTTACTACGGCGTACACCATCGCCGTTTGTATTCTCTTATACTTTGTCCAAGACTATGTGATCCAAGGCTTTAGCCTACAAGGTGATGCAGCAATTATTGTTGCCGCATTCTGTACCTATGTAGCGTTGACCTTCACCTTCAACGGCGCACTGTTTGTTGCCAACACGTCTTTTAATAATCTAGGTAAACCGCTTTACTCGACAGCACTGAATCTGGGTAAAGCCACTCTCGGTACATTGCCGTTCGTTTACTTAGGCTCGCAATGGTATGGCGCATTGGGTGTGCTGTATGGGCAAGCCTTGGGCAATGTTTTGTTCGGAATACTCGGCACCCTAGTGCTTCGCTATCATATTGCCGAGCTTATGCAAGGTTCCCAAGTTGATCCTGTAGAAGACGATGTGTCGATAGTCAGCTTGAATACACAACCATTCTGTTCACATGATGCCGTTCTTATTGATGATGTATCGGCGAACAGAGAAGAGTGTAAAGAGCTCAAGTCGCAATAACAGCGACACTCCAATATAGATTAGTTGGTTTGTAAATTTCTTCTTGGTCTTGGACAATTTGTTCTTGACCTTGGAGTAGTCTCCAAGGTTTATACTTTTGTTGTACTTAAGGTTCTGTTGCTCATGAGTGAGCAACAACCTCAAGGCTTTTGAGTATTAAGGAGATACATTATGTGCGCAAAACACGCAGCGTGCCGCTCAACAAAAGTGGACGTTCAACCACAAGCGACTGGAGCAAGTTGCTCTAGCCCTAAAATTTCAAGCATTACCGCAGCCGGTACTTCATCTTCATGCTGCAGCTCTTCTGCTACTGCGTCTTCATCGTCAGGAGATGATTGTTGTGGTTCAGACAGTGGAGAAGAAGACAGTCAGTCCTCTACTCAAACTTTAAATGCCCAATTTTCTAAAAGTTGGTTGGTCTCAGGAATGGACTGCCCAGCTTGTGCTAAAAAAATAGAGAAAGCCGTTAGTAACATTGAAGGTGTTATTCAAGCCAAAGTTCTCTTTGCCACCGAAAAGCTAGTTGTGAAATTCGACAATGAAAGTCTTGCCGACACCATTGAACAGGTCTCTATCAAAACGGGCTTCCCTCTTTCGGAAGTTGGTTCTAAAAAAGAAAAACAGCACCCCGAGACTTTTTGGCAAGCTCATATCCAACCTAATTTACAAATTATAGCGATTGCAGCCGCAATGCTCTTCGCAGCACTGTTGAAAAGTATTTCTCCTCAACTGAGTGAAGGTTTGTTTACCGTAACCTGTTTGCTTGGTTTGTATCCAGTGGCCAAGAAAGCAGTTCAGTTGGCACGTTCAGGTACGCCGTTTGCAATCGAAACCTTAATGAGTGTTGCCGCGCTCGGTGCTTTATACCTTGGCGAAACCGCTGAAGCTGCGATGGTTCTGTTACTGTTTTTGATTGGTGAGCGTCTAGAGGCATTTGCTTCATCAAGAGCAAGAAGTGGTGTTCAAGCCTTAATGGCATTGGTGCCAGAAAATGCCACCAAGATTATCAACGGCGACCGTGTTGACGTTGCAGTAAGTGAACTTGCTCCTGGTGACGTGATTGAAGTGGCAGCGGGTTCTCGTTTACCTGCTGATGGTCAACTTATTACCGACGCTGCGAGCTTTGATGAAAGTGCGCTAACGGGTGAGTCTGTTCCTGTCGAACATATAGCAGGCAACAGCATCATGGCTGGTGCTGTGGTGGTCGATAAAGTCGTTCGTATCACCATCACGTCAAAACAGGGTGAGAATGCGATCGACCGTATTCTTCACTTGATTGAAGAAGCAGAATCTCGTAAAGCACCGCTTGAACGTTTCCTCGATAAGTTTAGCCGCTGGTACACACCACTAATGATGTTGGTGGCTCTGTTGGTCATCATCACCCCACCATTGCTGTTCGCGCAGCCTTGGGAAACTTGGGTTTACCGAGGTCTAGCTCTATTGTTGATTGCTTGTCCGTGTGCGTTGGTAATCTCGACACCTGCTGCAATTACTTCTGGTTTAGCAGCAGCGGCGAAACGTGGCGCATTAATTAAAGGCGGCGCGGCACTAGAGCAGCTAGGAAAAATTCAAACGATTGCCTTTGATAAGACAGGTACGCTGACTGAAGGCAAGCCTCAGGTTACGGATATTCAACCTCTATCAGGTTGGAAACAAGACGCTATGCTTCGTGTAGTTGGGGCGATTGAAGTTGGTTCGACTCATCCTTTGGCGCAATCGCTTGTCGCTAAAGTTAAAGAGCTGAATGTTGAGATCCCTGAGTCACACAACAAGAAAGCGCTCATTGGTAGCGGTGTTGAAGGCGATGTCGATGGTGTTAAGTATCAGGTTTTATCACCGTCTAAAGTCACGTTCGCTCTTGGACCCGATGTGGTTTCTCAGGTAGAAGCATTAGAAGGCGAGGGCAAGACGGTTGTGGTTGCTCTTGAGCTTAAAGATCTAGAAGAGTCAACAGAACAAGCTACGACTGTGATTGGTTTGATTGCGTGGCAAGATACGTTACGTAGTGACGCTAAGCTTGCGATTGAACGACTTAATGACTTGGGTATTCAATCTATCATGCTCACAGGGGACAACCCACGAAGTGCAGCAGCGATCAGCAGCAAAATTGGTATGCAATATAAAGCGAGCCTGCTTCCAAGTGACAAAGTGTCTTATGTTGAAGAGTTATCTCAACAGTCACACGTTGCTATGGTCGGTGATGGCATCAACGATGCGCCAGCAATGAAAACGGCGAATGTAGGTATTGCTATGGGTGGTGGTACTGATGTTGCGCTTGAAACGGCAGATTCAGCACTGACTCACAACCGTTTAACTGAGCTGCCCGCGATGATTGAATTGTCGCAAGCGACCATGAATAACATTCGTCAAAACGTAGCACTAGCGCTCGGTTTGAAAGGTGTGTTCTTGGTGACCAGTTTGCTTGGTATTACCGGGCTTTGGGTTGCCGTTCTTGCAGATAGTGGCGCGACAGCTCTGGTGACACTCAACGCACTGCGCCTGCTTCGATTCAAGTCTAAAGCGGATTAAGTTCAGCTCTCAGACATAGACGCTCTTAATTTTAAAAGCGTCTTATATAAGAAGCATCTCGCATAAAAGCGCCTTTAGCGGTCATACGTTAAAGGCGCTTTTTGTCTCATTAGTATGCAACGCAGCCGTTCTGATTGCTTATTTTTGTGATGCCAATCGGTTTTTCGTGAAACCTGAAATGTTGTTGCGATCATTGGTGTGATGTTCGTCACTTCATTTCATTATGAGCTTGGTTAGAGTGTGTTCGTACCCCACGAATTTACTATGAGCTTAAATAAGGGTAAAAAGCCCAATAAGCCAAAAGGAGCGAACTATGTCTCAAGCTGTTTTCCACTTAGGTGTTACTGAAGCAGATCTTAACGGTGCTACTCTTGCGATCATTCCTGGTGATCCTGCTCGTGTGCAAAAAATTGCAGAAGAGATGGAGAATCCCGTATTTCTTGCGAGTCACCGTGAATACACGCTTTACCGCGCAGAGCTAGACGGTAAGCCAGTTGTTGTATGTTCAACAGGTATCGGCGGCCCATCTACTTCTATCGCAGTTGAAGAGCTTGCTCAGCTTGGCGTTCGTACTTTCCTACGTGTTGGGACGACTGGTGCGATCCAACCTCACGTAAACGTGGGTGACATGATTGTTTCTACGGGTTCTGTTCGTCTAGACGGCGCTAGCCTACACTTCGCTCCTATGGAGTTTCCAGCAGTTGCTGACTTCGAAGTTGCTACAGCAATGAAAGCAGCAGTTGAAGAATCAGGCGCAGCAGTTCACATGGGCGTAACCGCTTCAAGTGATACTTTCTACCCAGGTCAAGAGCGTTACGACACGTTCTCTGGTCGCGTGGTTAAGCGTTTCCAAGGTTCTATGCAAGAATGGCAAGACATGGGTGTTCTTAACTTCGAAATGGAATCTGCAACGCTACTAACAATGTGTGCAAGTTCTGGTTTGAAAGCAGGTTGTGTTGCTGGTGTGATCATCAACCGTACTCAAAAAGAGATACCTGATCACGAGACACTAAAAGTAACGGAAGCGCGCTCAATCAAAGTGGTTGTAGAAGCTGCTCGTAAAATGCTTTAAGTCGGTAACAGTACTTTTAGTTTTCAAGTGCTTTAAGTCTTAAAATGACTTCAAATTTTGAAAATGGCCACATCGAATGATGTGGCCATTTTTTTGGGTGTTTACAAGTCCTTTGAGCTTTTTACCTTGCGAGCTTTAGACTTTGTAAACGTAGACCTTGTGAGCTCTAAACCTTGTGAACATCTAGATGCTGTAAAGTTTAGACCTTGTCAATACGGGCGGGGTAGTGGATATAAGTCATTTACTACGATTGGCATAATAGTTACGGGTACAAAAAAGGCGAGTGACTTAAGTGGTCATTCGCCTTTTTGTTTTTTGAGAATTCGATATGTTCGAGTTTCTTAAATTAGCACTCTAAATCTTCATCACCACCGGCAGCGGTAAACCATGCCGCGAGATGTGTTTTAAGATCTTTTAATTCGTCAGGGCCAATCAATGCTAGGCCAAGATCTTCTGCTCGTGTGATGTCATTATGACGAAGAGGGCGGAAGCTCACCAACATTGCACGGGCCTGTAGGCCACCTAGCAGGTCTCTGAGCGATTCCAGCTTGTACAAGGTATCATCGCCATCATCTCGCATACCTTTGGTCTTACACTCGATGATGTGCAGCTTATTGTTCACTACAGAAGCAACATCAAGCTCATTACGAACTTCGCGCTCACCGAGTTGACGATAAACCTGAACATTCAAAGAGCGATCTTGAATGGTCGGCATGTCATCTTGGATCTGCTTAACGGTGCTATGAACCAATGTTTCAAGCCATTCGCCGTTTGAGAAGCGTCGCGCGTCTTCATTGGCAAACGTCAAAATACCATTGTCATAAGTGGCAATCTTAGCTTCAACCAAATCGCTCAACAGCATGTTCAGCTCGCGATAACCTTGTTGCTTCTCAGACAAGCCCACATCAAGCCTCTGTTCTTTACGGCAGGTTGTTGCAAGGTAGTTCAATGTAGCAAGACCTGGGCCTAATTCTAATGCGTTACTTGCCCAACGCTCACCCAGTTCATACAGTTTTTGGTCAAGTTGCGGAGACAGTTGTACATCGCTGAATTCACCACGAGCACCGAATACCGTTAAGTAGTCATCGATAGTGATGCGGTCTTGAACTTGTGCGTCTTCTTTCCCATTCGGGTAAAGCCAGCACAGCTTGTCACTGTTTGGTTCAACAACAAAGATTGGCCAGTGGTAAGTACGAAATACTTCGTAGACAGACAGTAGGCGGTGACGAAGGCCACAACTTGCGTTGAGCTTCACTTCTTGTCCCCGAGCTTTTAAGTCTTCAGCAAGGTTTTGGATCGATTCTTTAATTGCAGAGGTGTTTACGATAGTTGGAATCTCGAAAAATTCACTCGTAATATCACGCTTCTGCAAAACGCTGTCTAAGCGTTGATAGATACTGATTTGATTTTTGTCACCGATGAACACGATGTGAGTGCTGATCGTTCGGTTGTCGAGTAGTGGGGTGATCAACCGAATGGGGTCTTGATCGATAATGCCAACATGAACAGCCATATAAATTCCTTAATAGCGGCTCGCTCATAAAGGTGAAAGAAAAACGGGAAGCAGCAAGCCTTTATAATCATATAATGACAAAGCTCATAAAAAACAAGGGCAACCCTTGATAAAAGTTGCCCTTGTTCAATTAGTTATCACTATTGGGTGAGATATCCCAACATTTCAGGTGAATATCTATTGGTTCTTCGTTTATTTATAGCTTGAATTGATGAACTAAATCACCTTGCTGGTTTGCCAGAATTGTTAGGTTTTGGCTTGCCTCTGCAATTGATGACATCGCTTGATAACTCTTATCAGCAATCTGGTTGATGTCTTCAATGTTACGCGCGATATCACCCGAAGTTTCACTCTGCTCAGCCGCGGCTTGAGAAATGTGCGTACTCATTCGACTGATTTCTAGAATCAATGCCTGAATTTCTTCCATAGCACTATTAGCACTTGAAGCTTGTTCAACCGACATATCCATATCGCTCATGCAGCTTTCAATCACATTGCTTGCTGTTTTAGAACTTGATTGTAGGTTACTGATCATGGTCTCAATTTCAGACGTCGATTGAGTTGTCTTTTGTGCCAGTACTCGGACTTCATCTGCAACTACAGCAAATCCACGGCCTTGTTCACCTGCGCGCGCGGCTTCGATTGCTGCGTTGAGTGCAAGTAGGTTGGTTTGATCTGCAATACCACGAATAACATCGAGGATAGAGCCAATCTGGCTACTCATTTGTTGTAGCTCGCCTACAGCACCCACGGATTCAGTCAGGCGCACCTCAAGTTGATTAATGGTACTGATGTTGGTGTTCATGACCTGACGACCTGATTCAGAAGCCGATTCTACTTGTTGAACCATAGTTAACGAGCTTTGCGCGCTGTTTGCTACTTCTTGTACAGAGTGAGACATTTGTGTCATTGCCGTTGCGACGGTTGCTGTTTGTTCACGCTGGCTGTTCAATTGAGCCTGTGTCTCAGAAGAGGTTTTTTGGTTTACGCTTGCAGTATTGGTTAGGTCATCTGAAGCGTCATTCAGTTTCACCAGAATATTGTGCAGGTTGTCGGCTAAGGTATTGATGTGACGGCTTACTCGGCTGAATTCGTTGTCGTATCGAATATCGATACGCTGAGTCATATCTCCTTCAGTCAGGCCTTCTAATGTACCTAGGATACGCGTTAGTGGCTCTCTTACACTATGTGCAATGTGGTAACCAATTGCTGCAGCGAATACGGTGACAACAATGCCAATTGCAATCGCTTTGAATAGACCGTTGTCGTAGATGCTGCTCGCATCTGCTAATGATGAGTTGAGTTGCTCTTCCGCTGTGACGTTGAAAGAATCCAGTACCGCCATTGCTTGGTCGACTTCAACGGCTAGATTAGCAATGTTGATGTACAAGGCTTCTTTCGCTTTCAGATAGTTATTATGTTTATCTAAAACACCGCCTTTTTGTCCCACGTCTTTGGTGAAGTTTTTAACCGATTCATCGAAAACATTTTTTATCGCAGGCAATTGTGTCGCTAAACCACGGTACGCGTAGTTTAGGTGGGTAACGGCCTTTTTGTTTTGGTTGACGGCTTTTTGTACGAAGGCAACATCAGAACTTGCTAGTGCATCAGAGGTAATCACCTCGGCGTCTTGTAGTTTAATAAAGTAGCTCTTTGCCATCACTTTTACAGAGATGCTTTTTTGGTCGGCAACGTACTCTTTCATGCCAACGGTCAATTCTGAATGTAAGCGTTGGAAATCACGTGATGCTTTTTGTACTTGCTCTTGCGCCTCAAACATAGCGATATAATTGTTCATCGCTTCATCTGCTTCGGTGAAGTAACGTTCTTCCATCGCTCTTAATTGCGTGATGCGCTCAGTGAGCGAGGTATTGTCTTGGCTTGCTGTTTCTAGGCTACCTAGAACTTCAGAAAAAGCGTTTTGTGATGCAGCAAACTCTGTACGCATTGCAGACATACGCTCAGAATTTTGTGTGGTTAAGAAGTCTTTAAATGACTTGTCAGCGGAAAGTAATTGGACACTTGTTTGGTTTGAAAGCGCAACCAGCGGCAATGAGACTTTTGAGACGCTCTCAAAATTGCTATGTATCTGATTCATGCTGCTCATCATGATGGTTATCGTGACTGCGAACATGATGATGATCAGTGCGAAACCAGCGTACATACGCTTGATCACAGATCCCTTCATGACTTTCTCCCTAAATAAATGTGGACCTAATACCAGGTCAAAACAAAACTAACAAAATTATCAGGATTCTATTGAGCTCGGCTTACGCATTTTATGACGCACACGTCAAAAATAGCCCTTTGTCCTAGCCAATATGCTGTTCTTGAGAGGTAAGGCGTGTTTTTTTTGATTTGAACGGTGTTTTTTATTATGCTTTAAAGCAGGTTTATTGTGGTTTGATGCGGCATAGCGCATACTCAAAGCATTAAAAAATAAATGTTTTATCGGAGAGACACATGGCTGAAGAAACCATTTTTAGTAAGATCATCAATAAAGAAATCCCAGCAGATCTACTATACCAAGACGATTTAGTAACCGCATTTCGCGATATTAACCCTCGTGCTCCTAGTCATATTCTAATTATTCCTAACAAGCTGATTCCAACAACGAATGATGTTGAAACGGAAGATGAAGCAATGATGGGACGTATGTTTACTGTTGCTCGTAAGTTAGCAAAAGAAGAAGGCATTGCAGAAGATGGCTATCGTCTTATTGTGAACTGCAATTCTCACGGTGGCCAAGAGGTTTACCATATTCACATGCATTTGGTTGGTGGCCGCCCGCTTGGCCCGCTTTTAATGAGTTAATTAAAAGGCTAATAAGCTAACGAAACAGTTAATGGTCTCGTTAATACAAGTTAATGGTTAATTAACATAAACAGCGAGTTGGAAAATTTGTTGTTTGTATGCCAACTTTTAGTTTTATCTGTTGTCTGAATATCGGCTTCGCTCAGGCAGAGCTAATTAAGCAAGGGATTACCTTGCTTAAGATCCTTTTTACAACGTGTTTCGTTTTGATAATGAGACCTAACAAAGTTGGCATTTTAAACATGCACGGAGACGATAAGTGAAGCACCAGTTTAGATTCGCTTCCATTGCCCTGTTATCGGCGTTGACAGCGGGTTGTGCGAATATGTCGGCAGGGAGCCTGTTCAGTCATTACAGCGCGCAAAACAAAGAAATTTACCAAGCAGTCAAGTCTGGGGATTATTCAACGGCTCAACAAGAGTTACCAGATTACGTAGCAGGTGACATTCTTGATAACTTTGAAAAAGGTAGAATTAATCTACTTGATCAAAAATATCCTGAGAGTAAGTCGTCGCTCGAACTGGCCGATCAGGCAGTAAAAGATCAGCAAAGTAAAGCGGTGATCTCTGTATCAGACAGTGCAACCAGTGTCGGCGCGTTGGCTGTGAATGACAATATTACCGAGTATGTGCCAGCCGATTATGAGTTGGGCTTTCTGCATTTATATCTTGGTTTGAATTATTTAAAGAAAAATGACTTAGAAGGTGCGGTGATCGAAATGCGTCGCGCTAACCAAGTTCAGGAACAAGCCAAGAAACAACGTGAAGCTGAATTAGAAAGTGCTGCTAGCGACGCAAAATCTCAAGGGTTGTCTGCCAACGTGGGTAGTATTCTTGCGAATTATCCTGATGCGGGTAAAAAGCTGCAATCTGTGCAAAATGCGTATCTGATGTTTTTGTCTGGCCTGCTTTACGAAGCATCTAACGATCTGAACAGCGCTTATGTGGACTATCGACGTGCTTTGGCCATCATGCCTGAGAACCAAGAAATCATCGATAGAACCATGGCAACAGCTGCTCGCTTAGGCATGCGACAAGATTTAGCAACACTGAAAAAGCGCTACAAACAGTCATCTAAGTTAGGGGCAAGCGAAGGGCGATTAATTGTGCTTCAAGAACAAAGTGCAGTTCAAGCGATGGACAGTTGGCGATTAGATTTGCCTATTTATGACAGTCGCGATCAGGGCGCAATATATTCTCTGGCGCTGCCATATTACCCGCGCCAAAACGTAGAACGTTTTTCTGCGCTACGAATCAGTGGGCAACCGTTGTCTGAGCATTTGATTACGGATGTGAATGCGATGGCGCAGAATGATTTATCTGAACGTATGACGAGCATTGTTATTCGCCAAGCGTTACGTGTGGTCGCGAAAGATCGCATCCGTAAAGAAGCAACTCAAGGTAACGATGTCGGTAACATTTTGTTCAATGTCTGGAATGCATTCACGGAACAACCAGACACTCGAAGCTGGCAATCTTTGCCTGCGGAAATAAAGACCAGCACGTTTGTAGCAAACAGTGGTCAATATACGTTAGAAGCGGGCGCTAAAACGTATGACTTTGATATTCGAGAAGGGCAGACCACTTTGGTGTGGATTTCTCGACAAGGAAACAATGCAACAATGTGGCATAAACAGCTAGGGAGGCTGTAATGAAAAAGTGGTTAGTGAGCTTAGCAGCGGTTATGGCTCTGGCTGGTTGTGCTGATAATACAGCTGGCGTAAGGGTAGATAGTCAAACTCAGAACGTTTTCTTTGGTGATAAGGTATTGGGTAGCCGCTTACAGGTTGAAGATATCCGAACTGACCTCGTCGACGGTCATACGCGAGGAATCGTGCGTTTAAACAGTAACTATAAAGGCGATCAACATATCCTTTATCGCTTTTACTGGTACGACGATGCTGGTCTTGAGGTCAACCTAAAGCAAGGCCCTTGGAAGCAAGCAATTGTTCGTGGCTTTGAAAGTATTTCGTTGTCGGAAGTGTCGGTAAATCCGAAAGCGACTCAGTTCAGAGTTCAGTTCAGAGAGCAGTAAACTTTCGTTTGGAACCGCTCATATTTAGAGTGGTTCCAAGCTTTATAGCAAAGACGAGATAGAACGGGTCTAAGGATTCGAAAATACAAAAATTTAAGAGAGTGGGTAACCCCGCTTAGTGATTAGTTAAGGAAACAAAATGAAAAAGAGTGTCATTGCGCTACTAGGTTTAGCGGTTATTTTAGGCGGTTGTTCAAACAAGGTAAGCTACGGTGATGCACAATCAGTAGAAACCACGACAATCGATTTCGGTTCAACTGACCTTCAAACGATTGCGGGCGAAATGGTCGATAGCATGATGGCGTCTGGTTCTGTGTCTTATATTACTCGTGAGCAACGTCCAATCGTGTTCGTAGAGCGAATCAAGAACAAAACAAGTGAGCACATCGATACTGAGTCAATCACTGATACCATCAGTACTAAAATGCTGAACTCTGGTAAGTTCCGTTTCGTTGATATGGACCGTGTAGAGTCTGTTCGTGAACAGTTGAATTTCCAAAATAACGATGAGCTTGTAAATCAAAGCTCAGCAATCCAATTTGGTAAAATGGTTGGTGCTCAGTACATGTTGTACGGCAACCTATCAAGCATCGTTAAGAAAGCGGGCAGTGACGAAGACGTATACTACAAAATGACCATGCGCCTAATGGATCTTGAGTCTGGCTTGATTGAATGGGCTGACGAGACTGAAATCCGTAAGCAACAATCTAAGAGCTTGCTGGGCTTTTAATTAAGTTTACTTGGCTTCTAATTAGCTTACTGAGTTTTTAATTTAGCTTATTGAGCTTCTTAAATGGTTTAGTGTGCTATTAACTTGGCTTAGTCATGCCTCAACGCAGTACATGTTATTTGCTGTGATTGGTATTAATGAAGAGGCACTGGCTTTTGGTCAGTGCCTTTTTTGTAGGGAAATTAAGACGTTTATAGGGCAGTTAAGACGTTTATAGGGAGTAAATATGGCGATTTTTTCTTGGTCTGAAGCAAAGCTTCTTGATACCAGTTTGAGTTCTCTTGATGGCTACTTTTCTGAGCCTCCAATCAGAGCACAGACACTGACAGGTGGGTTGACTAATCGATGTTGGAAATTGGTTTTAGCCGATGGCACCGCGTATGTTTGGCGTCCAATTACCCCCATCACCAAAGCGTTCTTCATCTCTCGCCATGAAGAGTATCAAGTACTGTCTGCTATTGAGCGTCTAGATATCGGACCAAGTCCGATAGTGGTCAATGAGCAAGGCTTACTGGTTGAATGGATCGCGGGTGAGACGTTGTACGAAGGACTCGAGCAGGATGATTTACTGAAGACGCTGATCTCAGTGCATTTGGTTAATACTGCGCGACTGCCGCTCCAACCGTTCAGCTATACGGCTCGAGTTGACCACTACTGGCTTCAGCTTGATGCGGTTCATAAGACTGAAACCTGCACCAAGATTTATCAAGAGTGGCGCGTGGCTCCAAGTATCCCAAGTGTAGGCCTGTCTTTGTGTCATTTTGATCTCGGTGGCTATAACCTTGTGAAGAATCAAGATGGGATTAAGATCATTGACTGGGAATACGCAGCGCTAGCAGACCCAAGGCTTGATCTTACGCTGACTATTGCTGTTGCCCGATTACCAGTTACAGAAGCTGTTAATAAGTACTGTCAGCTAAGAGGTATCCATGATCCCCAATCTTGGCTTGACGGAGTAGAAGCCTGGTTACCAAGAAGCCAAATGATGGCAATGCTGTGGTATTTACTTGCTCATCAGCTATGGGGCGATGACAGTTATCTGCGTGAAGCAGAGGCTCTTAGTCACACTTTATGTAGCTATGATCACGTTTAGGAAGTGAAAAATATAATTTCAGAGGTCTTCCCTTTAAAACCTTGTTTTTCGTGTTAGATTGATCAAAACGTACCAATATTCAATGGGGGAGGTACAATGATTATCTATCTACACGGCTTCGACTCAACAAGCCCGGGCAATCACGAAAAAATACTGCAGTTGCAATTCATTGATGATGACGTTCGTTTCATCAACTACAGTACTTTGCATCCAAAACACGATATGCAGCATTTGCTAAAAGAAGTGCATAAAGTGATAGAGCAATCCGATGATCCACATCCAATCATTTGTGGTGTAGGTTTGGGTGGTTTTTGGTCTGAGCGTATTGGTTTCTTATGTGGGATTAAGCAGGTGGTGTTCAACCCTAATCTGCACCCTGAGAACAACATGGTAGGTCGAATTGATCGCCCAGAAGAGTACGAAGACATCGCGACTAAGTGTGTCGCTCAGTATCGTATGAAGAACAAAGGACGCTGTTTAGTGGTGCTTTCTCGTGAAGATGAAATTCACGACAATACGAAAACAGCTTCTGCTCTAGAAGATTACTACGAAGTTGTCTGGGACGAAAAAGAGAGTCATAAGTTCAAAAAGATCTCTCAACACTTACAGGCAATGAAGGCGTTTAAAAACGCTTAAGGATTACCGTCATTTTATAAAACAGCACTCAATTGAGTGCTGCTTTTTTATCCAAATTAGCAAGCGATGCCCGAAGGGTTCGAGCTGAGCGCTCCCGTAAAAAGCGTTTTACTTTTTGTTGAGGGAGATTTGCTTAGAATGACTAGGCTACTGAGAGAGAGAATTAAAAGTTAATACAAAAGAGAAAGTGAGTTATACGCTGGTAACGCATTGAAAATAAGAAAGAAAAGATGAGTTTTAGCTCTAAAGTGAATTATTGAAGATTTTAGGACTTTAATGAAGAGCTCATGGTTAAGAGTTAAAACAGATGATATTGTGCGTAAAATGATCTTTTCGTTATGCTTTCTTTGCTCTCTGTAACACTCTTACCATACGACCAAGTAATTGGAACCGGCCTTCAAACTCTTCTCCAATAAAAAATGGCTTATATGCAGTATTGTCACTTGTTACATGGTAGCCACCGCTAGCAAAATCATACTGAACACGCTTTACCAACACTTCATCATCGATTCTAAACACACACACGCCATCACGGGCCTGTTTAGGATCTTTTACCACTTCTACCAGCATTAGATCTTCATCCATCAATGTTGGCTCCATGGAGTCCCCACGTACAGGAACAATAGTTAATTCCTTCCCGTTCAGTCCTTGGCGGATAAGCCATTCCTTTGAAAACTCAAATCTGGCTACAGGGTTTTCTGAAACAACTAGACAGCCAGCCCCAGCACTAGCTTGAAAGTTATATTGAACTACCTCAACAACGTTGTCTTTTCTAACGGGAACTTCTACAAATTGTGCTGATGAGTCTTTACCAGTAGCAAGCCAATCAATGGTCACGTCTTCTGCGTTAGCTATTTTTAATAGCATAGATAGTTTCGGATCGCTTCTTCGATGTAATAGCGTCACTAAAGTGCTATGCGGCACATCCCAATCCTGTGCGCATTCTCGACCAACCCTACCATTCATCAGGCTTTCAATACGGTTATGTACACTTTCTAATGTACTGTCATCTAAAGAAAGTAATTTTTCATTATTACGCATAGTCTTTCTTTTAACTCAACTTATTGATTTATATGGAATAATAACTAGCCAAACCAAAGTGCGAACAAAATACGAAAAGAAAGTTCAACTTTGCGCTTGATTTGTTCAATAATGTGATCAAAACTTAACTAACTTGATTAAGTTTGCAAACTAATTAGCGATAGTTAGTTTAGCGACTAATTAGCATATCAGTTTTTAGTTAGGGGATCATTATGTCTATTGAAAGAAAAGACATGCACAGAATCGATATAGTTGCAGCATTACATAAGAAAGGACTAACGCTAAAAGGCTTGTCTATAAAGGCAGGTCTTGCTGCTACAACGTTGTCTAACACCTTATCTCGTCCATGGCCTAAAGGTGAACGAATTATTGCTGACGCCTTAAACAAACACCCTAAAGAGATTTGGCCTAGTCGATACAGACAAAACAAGGCGGTGTGAGATGTGGGTTGATGTATCGCAATTATTGAATAGACCAGGCATGGCAGGCACACCTCAAGGTGTGAGATACAAGCTAAACCAACTAGGTGTTGTTCGAAAGCGTAAACGCCAAGGCTCTAAAGCCTTTGAGTACCATCTCGATTGCTTACCAGAAGAAACTCGTTTGCACCTCTTGCGTGACGTAGCTAAGCAGCAAACTCTACAAGCTGAAGACAGCCGCCATGTTCGTCAAGTTGTAACTCCTGATTCCGATGAACTATGGCTTGAGTACGAAGAAGCTACCGAAAGCAAGAAAGCTTCAACCAAGCAGCGCTATGAATTGTGTATGCGAGTTAAAGCGTATGTTGAATCAGGTATTAGCATGCGTAAATCAATGAAGCGCGTGGCGGAAGAGTCTGGAAGAACCTATTCCAAAATTGTGAGCTGGTTTTACAACATCCCAGGATTGCAAACCAACAAGATCCCTGTGGAAGATTGGTTGCCGGCACTTCTTGATAGAATTGGCTCTCACGGTAAACGTACCGCCCCCTTATCACAGGAAGCTTGGTCCATGTTTCAGGCCGATTATTTGCGACCTGAACAGCCCACCATAACCGAATGTTATAACCGCATGGGTATAGCCGCTAAGCGTAAAGATTGGAGTGTGCCCTGCCTCTCCACAATCCGAGAGCGCGTGAATACCGATATTCCTTATGAGCTTCAAGTGTATTGCCGAGGTGGTTTATTTGCAGCCAAGCAAACATTAGTCCCTGCGCAGCGTCGCACACGGGTCGGTATGCATGCTATGCAGCGCGTATCGGGTGATGGTCATGAGTTTCGTCTTCGCTGTCACCTGGAAGATGGCACGGTGCTTCGTCCTACCGTTTGGGTGTTCCAAGATGTCTATAGCTCCATGATTGTGGGCTACGCCATCGATATTACAGAGAACACTGAGATGTTAGGCATTGCTCTTTTCAACATGGTTTCAAAGTTTGGTATCCCTGAAATGTTCGACCTTGACCGAGGCTCCGTGGCGTTAAGTGAAGCAATGACAGGGCGAACCTCACGCCCTAAAGCAACGGGCAAAGGCAAGTTAGAGCATAAGAAGTTTGATAACGCTGAGATTGAAGGCGCGATTACGGCTCTAGGCTCAAAAGTAAACTGGACTCGCGTTGAAGATGACAACGTAGGCCGTAAAGGTAACGCGCGAGCTAAACCTGTTGAGCGTTTGTTCCATTCTAAAGGTGGTATCGGTCAGTTTGAGCGCCATCCAGCTTTTGCAGGAGCCTACGCAGGTGAATCAGCCACCAGCAAACCCGCGAACTACGGTGAAGCCACAGTACCTGTTGAGTTAGTGGTTGAGCTATTTGCCGAGTGGGTGACCGATTGGAATAGCCTGGAAGGCCGTCGTAGTGAAATGGCACGCGGCATTCACAGCTATAAGCAAGTGTTTGAGCAAAGTTACACCCAAATACAAGTACGTAAACCCACCGCAACACAGTTGCGCCTGTGTCTGCACCGGACACGAAAAAGTGTGAAGGTTCATGGTGGCGGCCTCGTTGAATTAAACGCAGGGCGTTACAGCAAGCATTTATCGAATCGTTACCGCAGCCCACTGTTGTTCGAATACATCGGTCAAAGTGTTCATCTTCGCTTCAACCCTTATGACTTAACAGGCTGTGTGTATGCCTACAGTGAGCGTGGGGAGTTCATCGGTGAGGTTCCATTGTTTGCTGATGCGGCTTATGACGATTTAGGCGCGGCACGCCGTCAGAGTCTACACCAAAGTGAAGATATTAATCGAGCCGCGTGGTTAAAGGAGCAAATGGTCGGATTAACTAACGACGACCTTGCCCAGTTAACGCGCAGCAATGAGAAGCCCGAGCCATTGGGCGGTATGGTGCCGAGCCTTACTGAAATGACACCCGAGTTAGCAAGAGCGCCAGAGCAGCATCAAATGAACCCGAGTGAGTTTGAAGGCTTACTTGAGAAGAAAGCGGTGGGTGCGGATTTTGAACCCACTATGGATTTAGACGCATTAATGCAGCAGTACGGGAAAGCAAAATGAACCACATTATTCAACAAGTCCTTGCCGTGAAAGTCAGTGAAAATCTCAGTAATCGTAAGATTGCCAAAGAGTCTGATATTGGCGAAGGCATTTTAAGTAAGTTACTTAATAACAAACCTTATACAGGCGACACCGAAACCCAACTTCATAAACTTGAAACCTGGTTGAATACACGGTGTACCCAAGTTGAAGAGTTCGCCGATACGTCACTTCAAGAGCCTGAGTTTTTGATGTTGCCAACGTCGGAAACCATTTGGAAGTTGATGGACTTGGCTCGCACGATGCGCCGCTGGTCGATGGTGTATGAAGGCTCAGGTATTGGCAAAACAGTCACAGCAGAAGAGTATCAACGCAAACATAATAATGTCTGGATTGTGACCGCTTCGAACCTGTGTAAATCAGCGCGAGCCATTCTCTCAGAGCTTTGTGAGCGCATGAATATCAAAGCGTCCAACATGACAGTCTACCGCATGCAAAAAGCAATAGCGCAAGAGTTAGATGGCTCAAACGGACTCATCATCATCGATGAAGCGCAATACCTTTCAGATGATGTATTGAATGGCTTGCGTATCTTAGCTGAACGTAAGTGTGGCGTGTTTCTTCTTGGTAATGATGTCGTGCGTACTCGTATGAGCGCAGCCCGCTCTCAAGTCAACATGAACCCAATTTGGAGCCGAATGATACGTCCAACCTGCATCAAAGTGACGTCAAACGGTGACATCAAAAGCTACATGCAGGCTTGGGGTATTCAAGACCAAGAGTTGTTTAAAGCGGCCTACGCCATTGTGCCGAAAACCACAGGGCAACTCAGAACACTCGCAGACATGATTATGTTAGCCAGTTCGTCAGCATCCCGAAACCATGAGCCGCTGACACCGAAGCACTTGGCCGCTGCTCACCACTACTTAAAAGAAAGCATAGGAGTGTAACCATGACACTGTTCCCCAACACCACCGAGACCGTAATGGCCTTGTTGACTAAGCACCAGCCCTGCACGTGTAAGGTTCTTTGGCAACAACAAGTTGGACGTGACCGCCTTGCGCTCACCACCATTAAGAACCTGTTGATGCGTTTAAAAGCACATGGCGCAGTTACGGTTGGTGGGCAAGAAGGGAATGCATACCTCTATCAACTGACAGGGACCTCACCTTACTCCCCATGTCTTACTTGCCGAGGGAAGACTCTGAAATGGCACTTACACAATGGTCATTGTAAGCATTGCAGGCCCAAAAGAGGTAAAGGCAACAACCCCCAGCTGGATGCAGAGTTTCAATT